>NZ_JBDNJQ010000070.1:0-39039 GCF_051172895.1 Nostoc sp. CALU 1950
TTAAAGTCCCCCTTTTTAAGGGGGATTTAGGGGGATCTAGAACGTTTTGCTACCAGCAAGAGGACTTTTCAAACATACTCTAAAGGAATTTTGGATGCTTGGCAAAATGAGCATTCTTAGTTGTTATTAAAGAAAAATATTTAATACTAGTTTCGCCAACAATTTGGTGAGATTTTAAAACAATATTTATCGCTCACATGGAATCTCATTCATACTGAATTCTGACCGGAGCTTTCGGAGTCTCCGGTTCCGCTCCTGAGTTCTGAATTATTGTTGATAAAATTAAGATTTACTCAGAAATTAAGAAAGTAATGCTCACAAAAATTGCTGTTGAAAAGATTCTGGAACGTGCCTTGATGGGGTACGACTTATCTCCCGAAGAGGGAGTGGTATTGTTACAACAAACTGACTTGGAGGCGATCGCAGCAATACGTACTACATCCGATACACTCCGCCAAACACAGTCAGGCGATACTGTCACCTATATAATTAACCGTAATATCAACTTTACTAACATTTGTGAGCAGCACTGTAGTTTTTGTGCTTTTCGTCGAGATGATGGTGATACCGATGCATACTGGCTAGATTCGGCGCAAATTTTGGAAAAAGCGACAGATGCGGTGCGGCGAGGTGCGACGGAAATCTGTATGCAGGGGGGATTAAATCCGCAAGCACTGATAAATGGCAAATCTTTGCCCTATTATCTCAAGGTCGTAGAAACGATTAAACAGGAATTTCCCCAGATACATCTCCACGCATTCTCTCCCCAGGAAGTGCAATTTATCGCCAGACTTGACGGACTTGAGTATGCTGATGTGATTACTGCTTTGCGCGATGCTGGTGTTGGCTCAATGCCGGGAACAGCAGCGGAAGTGTTAGACGATGAAGTAAGGCGAATACTATGTCCAGAGAAGATTAATACAGCCACTTGGCTAAAAATTGTCAGTACTGCTCATAAATTAGGATTGCATACTACTAGCACCATGCTATCTGGGCATATTGAAACCCACGAACAGCAAATCGGGCATTTAGAAAAATTGCGATCGCTCCAAAAAACTGCCATCAATCAGGGATATCCAGCAAGGATCACAGAGTTTATTTTGTTACCCTTCGTTGGGCAAGAAGCGCCCAAATCCTTACGTCGCCGTGTGGGACGCGATCAACCAGTTTTGAGTGATGCACTGCTCTTAGGCGCTGTGGCGCGGATTTACTTAGGTAATTGGATTCCTAACCATCAGCAGAGTTGGGTAAAACTGGGGCTTGCAGGTGCGACGGAAGCCTTAGTTTGGGGTTGCAACGATATCGGTGGCACATTGATGGAGGAACACATTACCACAATGGCCGGTGCTTTGGGTGGTACGTGTATGGAAGTAGAAACCTTGCAAGCTGCGATCGCATCTTTAGGACGACCTTACCAACAACGGGAGACTCTTTATCAAAAAGTCATTAGTCATTAGTCATTTGTCATTGGTCATTTGTCATTTATCTCCCCTATCTCCCTCATCTCCCTCATCTCCCTCATCTCCCCACTCCCCACTCAGCACTCAATTGATCCCCAAGTTACCAATCCAAGATAGGATGGACGTTGATTTACGTATTCTTTTACTTAATGCATATGAAGCGCTATTGGTCGCGTTTGCTTGCACTGGTTTTGGTTGTAGCTATCGGCTTAATGGGCTGTTCTGGTAGTCCAGATAGTTTAAGTGGAGATTATCGCCAAGACACCTTGGCTGTAGTCAATATCATGAGACAAGCTTTAGAACTATCAGAAGATTCGCCAGACAAAGCAGCAATTCAAGCAGAAGCGCGTCAAAAAATAAATGACTTTTCAGCTCGTTACCAACGGGCTAACTCTGTTTCTGGTCTTGGCTCCTTTACAACCATACGAACAGCCCTCAATTCCCTGGCTGGACATTACAGTTCTTACCCAAACCGTCCCGTACCCGAAAAACTCAAAAATCGTCTAGAGAAAGAGTTACAGCAGGTAGAGACGGCATTGAATCGTGGCGGTTAACTATTAACCATTGCCTACTCAATCATCAAGAGTCAGGAGTCAAAAGTTTTGACTCCTGATCCCTGATGATGAAGTACTTTGTCAACTTGATATAAACCTGAATTTTAGATTTTTCACTAATTTTCACTAAATTAATTGACACTCTCTTAGCTAAAACCAGGATATTATTGGTTAAAAAATATTACTCGTTTTGATAGATTTTCACTAACTAAGGTAGAAGCATTACTTACCCAATAGCAGACTAAACTTACTCTCTATTCAGGTTTTTTATACTGCCATTTATGCATTTACCAAACTTAGCGATGAGTACTTAGTGAATCTAAGAAGTACTCAATACTTGGTAAGAGCAACTCCCCTTGTGGGCGTTCCTTCAACTCAGCACTGGCTCAACGCACCGCTACCGCTAACAGCACTCTTCATGTTTTTCCATAAAAATACGGCAACACAAATATGCTTTTGGGAGTCTTGAAAAGATAGGTTTCAAAACCCTTACAAGTTAACTATAGAACTCCTATTTGATTTTTGAAATATATGTAGGGTAGGCTTTACGTACCAAAACCTGGATATGTGAAGCACAGTCATATCTAACATTACTTAAAATTTTTCACATATCATTTAGGATTCTTATATATAATTTGATACACGTTGCCCCTAATTATCTTGGTTGGGGTCAATGATTAATTATTGTGTTCATCTACTGGTAGGTATGTCTAACCGTCCCTTGAACGTTGGAAGATCAACATTATTATTTTGGCGGCGCCTATTCGCTGTTGTTTTTACTAGTAGTTCTTTGCTTCCCAACTTTGGGAGTCAACCAGCAAGGGCGCAAGTAACTGAGTATTGTCAGTTATCATCAGCGGCGGCGCAAGAAAAAGAAAACTTACGTTTATCAGCCCTCAAAGGCAACCAAAATGCTCAAACGCGTTACCAAAATATATTACAAAAACAAGCACAGGAATTAAAGAATTGCCGCACTCGGACTTGGCCGCAAGTCCAAGCCCTCTGGTTGCGCTTGTATCCTTGTGACATTCAGCCAGGAGCAATTGATCAGGTTATGGATCGGATTGTTAACCGTGGCTATAACCAAGTTTATTTAGAAGTATTTTACGACGGGCAGGTATTATTACCAGCAACAGCTAACCCGACGGCTTGGCCTTCTGTGATTCGCACTCCAGGAGCAGAAAACATCGATATACTCGCCACAGCAATAAAAAAAGGTCGAGAACGCGGTTTGAAGGTCTATGCCTGGATGTTTACGACAAATTTCGGCTATACTTACGCCCAGCGACCAGATAGAGAAGAAGCGATCGCTCGTAATGGCAAAGGTCAAACGAGCCTATATGTCGTAGATAACGGTTCTCAACTATTTATCGACCCCTACAACACGCAAGCGAAACGCGATTATTACCAATTAGTACAAGAAGTTTTGCGTCGTCGCCCAGATGGCTTGCTATTGGACTACGTGCGTTATCCTCGACAAGCTGGAAGTGATTCTATCGCCACCAAAGTTTCAGATTTATGGCTCTTTAGTCCCGCAATCCAAGAAGCTTTATTTAAACGGGCACAAAATTATAAAGGGTTGGACTTAATTCGCCGCTTTTTGAGGAAGGGATTCGTCACTGGCACAGATATAACGGAAGTCGATAAACTTTATCCCCAGGAAGGAGAACCCCTCTGGCAAGGACGTATTACCACACCAGCGCAAAAATCAATCCGGTCTGCAACCGATAGACAACCACTTTTACAATGGGAGTTGTGGCAGCTTACTGTTGCCCACGCTATGCAAGGAATTCTAGATTTTGTCACCATAGCTAGTTACCCAGCAAAGCAGCAAGGTATTTCCACAGGAGTGGTGTTTTTCCCCGATGGGAATCAAACTGTGGGACAAGGGTATGATTCTCGTTTGCAACCTTGGGATCGATTCCCCACTACATTAGAGTGGCATCCTATGGCTTATGGGACTTGCGGTAACGTTAGTTGTATTGTGGCGCAAGTACAGCGAGTTTTGAGTATGACTAAACCGGGTACTCAAGTCATCCCAGCTTTAGCCGGCAAATGGGGAGAATCGATCAGTAATCGTCCATCCCTAGAAGCGCAAATGCAAGCACTTCGCAAATTTTCTCCCCAATTAAAGGGAGTCAGCCATTTTGCCTATTCTTGGCAATACCCTCAGCATGATAACGATCGCAAATTCTGTCGAGTCAAGTAGATTCCTTGCAGAAATAGTGAAAAAGGAGTAAACAAGTCATAACTACAGCTTAAGTATAGTGTGCAGTAAGCCGTTGGAATGCCGACGGTGACGGACTACCTGCGAGGTGCTGGCGTATCACTTCGGCACACGCACCCGGACTTAACAACGAGGTATCAACTTCAAGGTCATAGATGCCAGGGATGTGGACTTCACCTTGCCATAACTGAACCTGATGTGCTAAGGAAACTCAGTTTCTTTACCAGATTTCAATTTTGCCAATCACTCAATTGCGTCGCGAGGAAATAGCGCACATGGTCTACGAATAATGGCCCCCATTTGTGGCTGCCATGTCCCATACCAGGAACAACATAACAGCTACCATCCAGAAAGCGCCCAGCGCAAGCACGGGCATCTTTAACACTAACCATCGGATCGCTAGCGCCCACTAGAAAGCGAACCCGACGCGGAGGTTGTACCCGCTCAATGTAGGTCATGGGGTTGCACGCCTGAGCATATCCATCGGGGTATTTCAGATTTTTGGCTAATTGTAAAAGCTTAACTACGGGTTTTAGATTCGGTTGCACTCGTTCCAAGAGTACTTCTGCTACTCCACCCAAGGGAGAAGCTGCTAAATCTGGTAAGACTAAGTAGCCCCAACTTTTGGCAAAGGACTGGAGATCGGCATGACCGATCGCACCCAATAGCCGCTCCCCAATACCATCAGCAGTAAAGGCATAAGCGGCTTGTAAAACTCCCATGCTGACGCCGAATAATGCTAATTTGCGATTATTGAGGGCATAGCGATCGCCACAAAAGTCACGTACTCTGGCAATATCAGCCGCTGTTCTGCGAAATAAGCACAGGAGTAACTCAGTGTCAAATGAGATACCCCTGTCAATTAAAGGCTTAATCTCACGATCTGCCATAGCCGTAAAGGTACGCACCAAGCTACGCTCACCAGCCAAGGGTGTATCGAACAAAGCTACAGCTATGCCCATCTGTGTCAGTGTCGATACAATGAAAGCGTTCCAGCCATAGGGGGCGCTCATCCCTTGTAAACCAATCACCAAAGGCGTATCTTGTGCGGCTCGATTATGTGGTAAAAAAACAGCAACCGGAAAGCCACTTAATCGTTCATCAATATCAGCTACCCCAGTATAAGAAAAAGGCTCTTGAAACCAATAGCGATGACCATTTACACCGTCAAAATTAATCGCATCTGGCCCGTAAATAGGCATGGTACATGATATAAAAGTGAACTAGTGGTTAAAGACTAGCATTTTTTATACTCTGAATTTAAAGCCAAGTCCTCTGGTGTATTACAGTTAAACAGTATTTCGGGTTCTGCTAAGGGCAAAACTTCTACAGGGTATTGCCGAAGCCACTGTTGAAACGATCGCCCTCCTTGATTGATAAACTCTAGAAGTTGTGGCAAACAGCGACGGCGATAAAAACCACACAGAGGTTCCCAGCCTTTAGGATGACAAGCTAAAGCTGCGATCGCATTATCCCCCACGCTATCGAGTCTAGTTACCCAATCTTGCAACACCTCAACCCGCAATCTCGGTAAATCGCAAGCTAGCAGTAATACCCATTCTGTTTGCACTTCAGCTAGTCCTTGAGCAAATCCAACTAAAGGCCCGTGGGCTAGAGATTCTTCAGATAAAGGTATTTCCCGAATAAATTGGCAACCAGGCAAAAGTAAGTTTTGATAGCGTTCCGGCCAGGGAGTCACTACATAAACAACATCAGCACAGCTTCGAGCAATCCCACAAACTCGCTGTAACAATGGCATCCCTTGAATGGGAATCAAGGCTTTATCTTGACCCATGCGAGAACTTTTACCGCCTGCTAATACAATGGCGGTTAATTTGCTACATGAGTTAATAGTCATTCGTCAAAAAAAATATAGGTTAGAAATATATTTTGCACTTGTGTGCATCACTCGCCAGCGATTTAAATCGCTGGCTAATAGCCAAAGTCCATTGAAACTGACATCTTGCATCAATCCCAACAACCGCCTCAGAATGAATTCTAAGGCTAATAGCGAAAGTCTTCTAAAAAAGACTAACAAAGAGTTTCAGTCCACTTGAGTGGACTAGCTTTGCACTTCGAGTCTTGGCGGGCTAGAATGCCAATTGAAATGGACTAAAATTCTTGTTAAGTCCTCTAAAAGAGGACTTAAGCTATTAGCCAGGGGTTTATAACCCCTGGCGATTGAGGATCTCAATGAGAATATTGAGTATTTAATCCCTTCTTGAGAGCGATTTCACGCCCTCACCTGACTTTTCTCGACTTGCTGCAATAAATGCTCTACATTTTCTGCTGGTGCCAGGCACTTCAAACCTTGGCAAACTAACCCCACGCTTCCCTCTGGTAAATCAGATGTGATAGCAAACGCAGCCACCGGCAAATACTTGGGGATCAAAGAGTTTATTTGCTCAGTGGTGCTGCGAATCAAAGTAGAGTTACGATACCAATCCAAAGCTGTAAACAAGCTGGGACAAGCTTGAGGAGCGCGATGCATCACACTCTTAAAAGCTTTCAAACCAAGTTCCGCTAAATCTAAATAATCTAGATTATCAGTGAGTAGGGTGAGACGGACAAGATTAGCGATCGCAATTCCATTGGCTGACGGTGTAGCATTATCAGCGTAACTGCGCTCTCTGACAATTAAATCTTGACTAGAATCACTTGATGTGTTATTGTAACCTCCTAACTCTACACTCCAGAGAAATTCGTTAAATTCATCTTGGATAGCGATCGCACTTTCTAACCATTGCTTCTGCTCAGGGTTGGAAGCTTGTAAATCTAGCAGAGCTTTAATAAACAAAGCATAATCTTCAGACTGAGCTAAAATGGTCGCTTCTCCTTGATAGTTAAGTCTCTGGAAACGCCCATCTACAAACTGATTTTCCAAGATAAAATTTGCGGCTCGTGCTGCTAATTCTAGATATAACGGTTGTCGGAACACTCCAGCAGCCCTAGCCAGCCCAGAAATCATTAAGCTATTCCAGGCGACAATCATCTTCGTATCTGTCACCGAGGGAATGCGACCTGGCCAGTTAGTGGTTTTTGCTTCTTGGTTGTTACGAGCTGGGGGAAAAGTTTCTAGTGACTCAGAACTAACGCCATAACGAACCGTAAACAGCTTTTTCAGTGCCGCTTCCAGTGTTGCACTCAGTTGACCTGCATAGCGTCTTTGCAAAACATTGCGTCCTTCAAAGTTACCGTTAGGCGTCACCGTAAACTGCTGTTCTAATTCCGTTAATTCTTCAGGCGTTAATAGTTGTTGTAGTTCACTGTAACTCCAGACATAAAAAGTTCCTTCTTCTGGTTCTACCGCCGTGGGATCAGTGAAGCTGTCGGCATCTTGAGCAGCATAGAAGTAACCTTCAGGCGCGGTCATTTCCCGCTTCAGCCATTGTACAGTACCAGCAACCGCCCTCTCAAACGCTGGTTCTTGTATTCCTGTACTCCATAAAGAGGCTAGATACTCCACAATCTGTCCATTGTCGTAGAGCATCTTTTCAAAATGGGGAACTGTCCAAGTCGGGTCAACAGTATAACGATGAAAACCACCACCTACATGGTCATAAATGCCTCCCAGTGCTAAGTCTAGTCCCCGCTGGGTACAAACTTGCTTGCCATCATAGCGAGATTCAAAATTAAATCGACTTCCCCGCAGTGCTAATTCTGTGTAGGGGATCATCGGAAAACTATTACCGGATTGACTAGGGGCAATTACACCCGTACTGGTTTCCCAACCTTGGCGGAGTAATTCATGGTCTTCAAGCTCCGTTGTTGTATCGTCTTGCAATACCGCAGATGTGAGCAGAGACTCAATAATTAGGGCTTTGCGTTGCTGTAAATCTTCTTTTTCTGTATCGTAATAACGGCGAAGCGCTTGCAACACCTGCAAAAATCCCGGACGACCATAGCGCGGGTCTACAGGGAAATAAGTACCAGCGTAAAACGGCACTAAATCTTCTGGGGAAAGAAAAATATTTAAAGGCCAACCTCCTTGACCGCTCATCATCTGCAAAGCTTGCATATAGATGCTATCGAGGTCAGGTCTTTCTTCCCTGTCAACTTTGATGGGAAGATAATTGGCATTCATGTAGTCAGCGATCGCAATATCAGAAAAAGCTTCGCCTTCCATGACAGTACACCAGTGGCAACTAGAGTAGCCAATGGAGAGAAAAATCGTTTTATTTTGCGCCCTTGCAGTTGCAAGCGCTTCGTCACACCAAGGCCACCAATCAATGGGGTTTTCGGCGTGTTTGCGGAGATAGAGGCTCTTAGCTTCAGCAAGGCGATTAGTCATGTTCAAATGCAAGTAGTTGCCTTCTTTGCTCAGTCTATCCTGTTCCCAGGAGTGTTAGCCGAGATGGCTATGTACATAAGCAAGAAACCCTACGCGCAAATTACCCCTTGGGTAGGAGGTAGCAATGCATCTTTTTGATATCGCCTAAGTAAGTTGGTGTAAAAAATTCCGAGTTTGTAATCAATGTTTTAGTGTTAAAGCGCCGACTACAAGGAAATTATCTTTATATGGTTAGGTTTATTTGCACCGACTTACTTACAACTGTGCAACTTATGAAACATTTTTACTGAAAAGTTCGCAATAGCAAGCTAACAATATTTGGTGGCGTTTCTCGCACAGATGATGCTGTCTTTGTCTGAATTAAAGTATTTGGGCTAAGTCCTGCTATCAGGTGGAGCAAGAAGGTGATGATGGCGGCTTGTACAAGTTTTTCCAGCATGGCACGTCTCTCTCTGAGTGGATAGCATTTCAAGTAGGACTGGTTATTCTAAATACACCTCGTACTATCGATTTACCGAATCTAACAAAAATAACTTGATAATTGCTGAGGGAAATTATAAAAAAATGTTTAAAATGTTACTGAATATTTAATATAATTCCCTAAGCAAGTCGGATTTCGGTTATCGGTCTAATCACACACATCGCCAAGGTTGTGCAGCAAAGGCCGAAACATGAGATGGCGAGAGTTGGAGTTTTTTAATCAGTTCTTCCCTAAACCGGGATATTCTCTTAGACAGCTTTTAACACTAAAAAGTGCCCTTAAAGGTTGAATCTATTGCAAAATGTGCTTTTGCTCCCTTGTTTGATCAAGCAGAATAGGAAAGATTTGCTTCTATCTAGCTGAGAACAGTAGAGATAAACCCCAGTTTCGTGCTGTCACCGATAAAATGTATTTAAAGTAGCCACAAACACGCTTCCATGATTCCTATCGTTATTGAACAATCGGGTCGAGGTGAACGCGCCTTTGACATCTACTCACGGCTGTTACGTGAGCGCATCATCTTTTTGGGACAACAGGTTGACAACAACATTGCTAACTTGATTGTTGCCCAACTGCTGTATTTGGATGCTGAAGACCCGGAGAAAGACATTTATATGTACATCAATTCTCCCGGTGGTTCGGTGACGGCTGGTATGGGCATTTTTGACACTATGAAACACATTCGCCCTGATGTCTGTACAATTTGTACCGGATTGGCGGCGAGCATGGGCGCTTTCCTCCTCAGTGCAGGTGCTAAGGGTAAACGAATGAGTCTACCCCATTCTCGGATTATGATTCATCAGCCTTTAGGGGGTGCTCAAGGACAGGCGACTGATATTGAAATTCAGGCGCGGGAAATTCTTTACCACAAGCGGCGGCTAAACGACTATTTAGCTGAACATACAGGTCAACCAATTGAGCGGATTGCTGAAGATACTGAACGTGACTTTTTTATGTCGCCAGAAGAAGCCAGGGATTATGGCTTAATTGACCAAGTGATTGACCGTCACGCCGCTGGTAGCCGTCCAGCAGTTGCTGCTGTTAATTAATAATCACGATTAAATGGTGATTTACCACTTTTAATTCCCTTAAACCCCAAAAATAACCCCTCTTCATAAATAAAGAGGGGTTATTTTTGAAATGGGTAGCCTGCTCAAGTACTTAATACCGATTTGAACAAATGACCAATGACAAATGACAAATCAAAATCCCGCTATTGGGTCTGGCTCAGATTGAAGGAATTTGAGGAATCCGTGCAATTCTTCTTCAGTTAGCAAAGTGCGCCCTCGCTTACCGTAAGTTTTAATCAGATGCTCCCGTCCCTGTTCTGGTGTCCAGCCTAAACGCTGAAGTTCGACATCTGTTTTAGCAATGACATCCGATAAATCCACGGGTTCAGCTTTCTTCTTTCTCTTTCCTGTTCCTGAAGGGGTAGGGACATCCTCTTGAGGGCTGTAACTCCGGGGTGTAAATGGTGTGACATTATTGGCAGAAATTGCTGGAAAGGTTTGATTTTCCACCTGGTTATCAAAGGTTATTTCCAATTTTTCAACTGGAGGATCAAATTCTAGCTCCCGATTGGGGGTAATAGGAAAGTTTTGATTTAAATCCTGGCTATAGGTATCGCTTGTTAGGGGTGCAGTATTGCTGTACTCGTACTGTTCGTTACTGCTTGTTACTACTTCTGGTTTAATGTTCCGTCCTTTGGAAGGCGGTATAAATATTTCTTTGTCGCTAACTGGTGGCCACTGACTACTAACAAAATCTCCATCTTTTGCAGGAGAATAGGCAGCAGACTCATTCAATCCACCTTTGGGGTTCAAGGGAGGGTTTTGCTGTACTGGGGAAATTGGATTTGAGGTAAATGCCACTGATTCTGGTGGCGCATTTGTAATACCCAAAACTATCAGCGCCCTAGTTCTGGCTTGGTCTTCTGCTGCTTCTACTGTTTCTGCCGCTGCCATACCCGTAGCACGGGTTACGCCTTCAATTTGCACGCTTACCCGGACAATATATTTTCCTTGAAAAATCTGCACTAATTCAGAAATCAAACTGCCCTTGGGATACAAGCTCTGGAATTGAGCCAACATAATACTGCTACCAATCTAAATCTGTTGGGGACTGGGGACTGGGGACTGGGGATTGGGGACTGAGAATTGGGAACTAGTAAACTGGGAAAGAATTATTTTAATCCTAATACCTAATCTCTAATACCTAATCCCTAATCACCAATCCCTAATCCCCAGTCCCTTTTAAAGTAATATTCTTGCTTTGCCTTGTGTCCCAATTGTAGCAGTAGCTGTTTTTTGACGAAAATTTTGGCTAGTGCTAACTTACCTGGGTAGTCTTGCCTGCAATGCTATACTGATGACCCAACTCATTATCTAGAACTATTTTCTGGAAGTGCGCTCTAAATCTACAATAATGAAGATAAGGTTCGCCCTCACTGCTTATTAGCTGCTCACCTAATTGTTACCGATTCTACATGTGGGACAATTGGGTTCACCAGCAGTTCCTCCTAGTTAAAAATCAGAGTCTAATGGCGTAAAATTACCTTCACTCTAGACAATCAAACACCTGTAGTTTCCACGTCACTTGACGGCAGTTGCTCCACTTGGGGAGACCCCAAGACCGCACTGCCTCCTCCACTTGGGGTGACCCCAAGATGGCAGTGGCTCCCCTGCATAGCGCTTTTGGGCAGTATGGATTCTCTAAACCCAGCTTCTCAAAAACCCGTCGCGTAATTACCTAGCGGGGCTAAATTTGAATCAGGCGTGTAATCTTAAGTTTGGTTAAGTGAAGGGACTTAAACGCAAGCGAATTCTGAGAGCATCGTGCAGTGAGAAGTTCGTAGACGCCCAGAGTTGTCCGTGGGTCGGCTTCCTTTGCTCGGAACTGCGGGAGTAGTTACTTCGCTCTTGCTGGGTCGGGCTTCCTTTCCTTGGAACTTAGGAAGCCTTGCCTCTGGGCAATTCGTTTCCAACTTGTTTCTGTAAGCCGTGAGGGTATACAGAAAAGAACCAGATTAAACAAAAAATGATGTTTTGACCAAAGGTCGGTTCACTGCATGGAATTTTCAATCGCTACACTCCTTGCCAATTTCACCGATGATAAATTGGTAGCTCGGAAGGTTTTAGAAAAGAAACTTGGCTGTGAAGATGAAAAAAGTTTACAAAAACTTCACATTGCCTTAGATGTTCTTGAAAAAATCGGTATTTTAGTGAAGGAACGGGGCAAGTACCGCCGTATATCAGAAGACGGAATCATTGAGGCAAAACTCCGTTGTTCTAGTAAAGGCTTTTGCTTTGCTATTCAAGATGTGGAAGGAGCTGAGGATATTTACATCCGCGAAAGTCATCTGAGTAATGCTTGGAATGGCGATCGCGTTTTGGTTAGAGTTCTCAAGGAAGGCAGCCGCCGTCGCTCTCCCGAAGGGGAGGTGAAGCTGATTCTCGAACGTTCTAACCACACTTTACTGGCACGAATTAAGCAGGTGGAAACTGGTTTCCGAGCGGTGCCTTTAGATGATCGATTGCTGTTTGAACTCAAGATTCAACCTAATGAGGCAAAGCTGGAAGAAGCGATCGATCACCTGGTTCATGTGGAAGTTTTGCGTTATCCGTTGGCACAATATCCTCCCCTCGGTCGAGTGGTGCAAATTCTCGGCAGCGATGCCGAAGCTGCTGCTGATATAGATTTAGTTACGTGCAAACACGACCTTTCCCGGACTTTTCCAGATAATGTCCTCGAAGCAGCTACCAGGTTACCCAAAAAGCTGCTCAAAGCAGACCTGAAAAATCGGCTGGATTTGCGTAATTTGTTTACTCTCACCATTGAAGGGGTAAATGGCGATACCAAAGTTATAGAAAACGCTTTTAGTTTAGAAAAAAACTTAGCCGGAAATTGGCTGTTGGGCGTTCATATCACTGATGTTTCTCACTATGTCCAACCTGACGAAGCCCTAGATAGAGAAGCTCTCAAACGAGGTAAATCAGTGTATCTGGGAGAATTAGTGCTGCCAATTTTGCCTCCACTGGTGGCAGAACGCTGTTCTTTAGTACCTGGGAGCGATCGCTTAACCATCTCTTTTTTAATTACCATTGATCCCCAATCGGGAGAAGTGCTGGAATGGGAAATTCAACCCAGTGTGATCAACGTAGAGACTGCACTGAGTACAGAACAAGCCCAAGCAATTCTTACAGGAGAAGCTCAAGATAAATCATCACAGGTTTCCCAAATCCTGCAAGACCTCCAAGCCTTGCAAATAGCCGTCAAACAGGTACGGTTGAATCGTGGTAGCCTCCAGTTAAATCTGCCGCCGAGCCAAAACGCCTATTATGATGAGGGGATTTTAGGCGCTGTGGTGGTGAATGATTTACCAGTGCGATCGCTACTCACAGAGTTAGTGCTGCTAGTTAACCAACTGTTCGCAACTCACTTAAATGCTCTTGGTGTTCCCGCTATCTGGCGAGTCCAAGGTACACCCGATGTTGAAGATGTTCAGGAAATGCTGAAATTGGCAGTCAATTTAGGCGTTGACCTCACATTAGATGCAGAAGTCGATATCCAACCCTTAGATTATCAACATTTGACCACAGCTTTTGCGGAATCTCCTTCTGAGCAAGTTCTTACTTACTTATTACAAGATACACTTAAGCCGTCTGCGTACAGTACCACCAAAGGATCTCACTTTGGTCTAGCACTACCGCAATATGTCCACTTTAGCGCTCCCTTACGGCGTTACCCAGATTTGCTGATGCAAAGAGTGTATTACACGCTACTCGAAAACGGACGAGATCGCCGCAATACCCGTGTCAGAGAGCGCGTTAACCTGCGCCACTCCTCCAGCCACGAGGAAATTAACTGGAACGTTTTACCCCCAGAATTGCAACAAGAACTCCAAAGCGATTTAACTAGGGTAATTGTCCAAATCAACGACCGAGAAAAAGAAGTCCAAGAAGCTGAAGCTGATTTAGCCGGACTGCAAAAAGCCCAACTGATGAAGCAGCGCATCGGTCAGGTATTTCAAGGCGTAATTACCGGGGTTCAATCCTACGGTTTCTTTGTGGAAATTGAAGTACCAGCCGCCGAGGTAGAATCCAGCAGTAATCCTGGTGTGCCTTTGCGGGTAGAAGGATTGGTACACGTCAGTTCTCTCAAAGACGATTGGTACGAATATCGCGCCAGACAACAGGCACTATTTGGGCGCAAAAATCGCGCTTCTTATAGATTAGGCGATCGCGTTGCCGTCCAAGTTAAGAGTGTCGATTACTACCGTCAACAAATTGATTTGGTAACAGTCGGCAGCGATGGTGTAGCCAAAGGTTTGACTGGCAATGATTCTCGTGAGGAGCTTTCAGACCTCTACTTACCAAATGACATTGATCCTGATGACCTAGACCCTTACTCAGAGGATGAGTAAAATTAACTAAACTTACGTGTCAAATAACACCAAGGCTTTAATTTTAGGCGTATCGGGCGCATCTGGTCTGATTTACGCTGTTCGCGCGATCAAATTTTTGCTAGAAGCGGAGTATAGTATTGAATTGGTTGCCTCTAAATCAACTTACATGGTTTGGCAGTCAGAACAGGAAATTCGGATGCCACCAGAGCCAACTCAACAAGAACAATTTTGGCGAGAACAAGCTGGAGTTGAACTTTCAGGTAAACTCCGCTGCCATCCTTGGAGTGATGTCGGTGCCGGAATTGCCAGTGGTTCCTTTGCCACTCTGGGGATGATGATCATTCCATGCAGCATGAGTACAGTGGCAAAGCTAGCAGTTGGCTTGAGTTCCGATTTACTAGAACGGGCAGCGGATGTCCAACTCAAAGAAGGGCGAAAGCTGGTAATTGTCCCGCGTGAAACGCCTTTTAGCCTCATCCACCTGCGGAACTTAACCTCTTTAGCAGAAGTTGGAGTTAGAATTGTTCCCGCTATTCCCGCCTGGTATCACAATCCCCAAACCATCGAAGATTTAGTTGATTTTGTAGTTGCCCGCGCTTTAGATCAACTAGATATTGACTGCATCCCAATTCAGCGGTGGGAAGGTCGTCGCTAATATCCTCAGCGGATTTATTGTAAATTTCACAATAGTCCTAAAAAGGTAATGATAGAGATGGCTGATAGTGTCAGTGGTCAGTGAACAGTAATTAGTGAAGAGTAATCAGACTGATAACTGACCATTGGCAACTGACCACTGAATAACTGACAACTGACAAAATTGCTATGGCTGTAATTCGCTTAATTCTATTGGTGGCAGTACTGGGAGGACTAACACTGTTGTTAGTCCAAAATTTCTCACCTGCCCTATCGCTAGTATTTTTGGGCGTGCGAACTCAACCATTACCACTAGCGATATGGATTTTTTTCAGTACTGCCACTGGTGCTTTCACATCTATATTGATTGCTAGTTTATTTAAATTATCTAGTTATTTTGCAGGAGGACAACGCCAAACTTCTAACAGAGCAACTGCAACTTCACCTCGTGCGAAGGCAACCCGGAGAGAAGAACCTACATCTCGTCCTGCCACTCCTCCACCACCAGCGAGTAAGAAAGAAGAGGCTAGCAGTGATGTATTTGATGATTGGGAGACAAATGGTAGAGATGATGATTGGAACTTTGATGAAAATTCAGATGAAGCGCCTACCCCCAATCCTCAAGCTCAACAGCCTAGAGACTCTAAAACTTACGAACGTCAATCAGAAGCCAAAAGCAGTTCTCAGTCTGGTTCAGTTTATTCTTACAGCTACCGTGAGCCAAAAAATACAGCTGCGGGAAAAACTGAATCTGTTTACGATGCTGATTACCGAGTAATCATCCCCCCTTATCAGCCGCCAACTACCAATCAAGCCGATGATGATGATTGGGAATTTTTTGAGGATGATGATGATTTTGAGGATGATGATAAACGCCCCCGTCGGTGAGATGTAGTAGGCTACGTCTCTACTTGTTAATGCCACACTGCTCTCTAGACTCCTGCTTGACCTTACCAGTCATGGCAGCTTCCTGCAAAGTCATGAAAGCATTAAAATCTTCTAAGTCATATCGGGTAGTCAACAGTTGTCGTAGTTGATCTTCAGCTTCCACTGTCAAATAGCCAGTAGCTAAAGCTCTTTGTACAACGTCACGAATTCGAGTCATGGTTGACACCTCATTCATACTATATTTATTCATTCAGGCTTATTGGGGTGAAATATGCAGTATTCTTTGTGCCGAAATTTCAACTTTGCAAGGTTTTTTTTAGCGATCGCAACAAATAAGTCATCATTTACACCTTTATAAGAAACATTTAATGGAGCGGGGCTTGTTATAACTGAACTTTTAGAATAACGACCCTGTGCTGTTAGGAACACAGTATTGTATATACTTAAAATTACCCACCAGGGTAAAAATCCTGATTATTTAAATAGACAGATATTGTTTGGATAAAGTTTCAAACAAGCTACGTTAATTTTTTTGTTAAGCAGAGCAATCGCTATGCAGCAATTACCAAGTTACTTCAGCGAATTTACTACATTCCTGATAAATTCGTAATTTATTACTTATGGTAATTTCACAGAAGAATCGTTATTTTATTGCCTAAGTTACTTTAAATACATTAATAACGGTAATGACCGCAGTTGATTCATAGTAAATAGAAGATGAATCTGTAGAAGTTAAAAATAATTGAAAGTTAGAAAACTTATACGTAAATTTGATATCCGCAGATAGAAAAGCCTTGACATCAGTTGAAAATAAATTTCTTGGAGATTTACAAACAATTTGATTTTTCATTTTTTCTGGTTTAAGAACTTCCCAGATTAAAACCTGATTAGTGATTGCCTTTGTGACTACCCATAGTGCGATCGCTTTCCCATTCTCATACAGCTTTTATGTGATACTATATATGATACTATCGCTCCATGAACAAACAAAAGAAATTAGTGGAGCAATTTCTCAAACAGCCTACAGAAGTTCGGTTTCAGGACGTGCGCTATTTATTGTCAGCTTTTGGCTTTGAAGAAAAAAGGTCTAAAGGTAGCCATCATAGTTTTCGAGACTCCCACGGTAGAACGATTACTGTACCCAAGGCAGGGGGACAAAAAGTTAAAGGAGTTTATGTAGAGCAAATAGTTGAACTATTAAATTTAGAAGAGTGGATTGATGAAGACACTGAATCAGAAGAACAAGCAGATTGAGAAGCCGTCCCTAGAATATTATTTAAAGCTTCAGTACCCTGTAACACTTTACCCCGATTCACAGGGAGGATATGTAGCTCAAATTAAAGATTTACCAGGATGTCTCACCCAAGGCGAAACTCTAAAAGAGACAATGGCAAACATTAATGAGGCGCGAGAATTATGGATTGAAACAGCTTACGAAGCTAGCGATGATATTCCTTTACCGAGTAGTGATAATAGCTATAGTGGTAAGTTTTTAGTGCGGATACCAAAATCTCTACATCGTCGTTTAGCTGAAACTGCTGAACGCGAAGGTGTAAGTCTAAATCAGTATATTGTGTCTTTGTTGAGTGCAGTGGCTTAATTAGAAATCAAGTAATTTTATCTGGTTGCGAGATAGATGCAAAACTCCGTATTTTTAAATCTTAGATTGAGTCATTGAGTTTATAATTTTAAACTGTGACTCAGAACTAATAATTGGAGCGAAGCAACTGGTGAGCAGCTTATTACAAGGAGTCAACCTGTACTTAATTGGGATGATGGGCGTTGGTAAGACGACAGTAGGGCACTTACTAGCAAAGGAACTAGGTTATGGGTTTGTAGATACGGATGATGTTATTACCCAAGCAACAGGTAAATCTATCAATCAGTTATTTGCCCAAGAAGGTGAAGCAGGATTTCGCCAGTTAGAAAGCGACGTACTTTCACAAGTCTGTGCTTTTACAAAGTTGACTATAGCAACTGGTGGGGGCATTGTACTGCGGCGAGAAAACTGGGGTTACTTGCACCACGGGTTGATAGTGTGGCTAGATGCGCCAGTGGAGATAATTTACAGCCGTTTAGCTGAGGATACCACAAGACCGCTTTTAGAAGATGTTGATCCTAAAGGTAAATTGCGATCGCTCCTCGAACAACGAACACCACTATACTCACAAGCCGATTTGCATATCACCGAGCGAGAGGGAGATACACCTGAAGACATTGCCAAGCGAGTACTTGAAGGAATTCCCAACATTCTCAAAACACAAGTTTCACATTAGGCGTAAGTTACCAAATTTTGCTCATCCGTAGGATAGACCCTGGTAATTCTGGATTGCCACTAACTACTTCGGGATTATCCAAAATTTCAACTTCTCGATTCGGACGGTAAATGTAGACTTTTCGATTCTGCCGATCAATTAACCAGCCTAGTAACGCACCGTTATCGATATACTCCTGCATTTTCTCTTGTAATTTTATCAACCTATCGCTGGATGAGCGTAACTCAATCACAAAACTGGGACAAATTGGTGCAAATGAGGCTTTTTGTGCATCTGTTAAGGCGTTCCAGCGCTCCAGTTCAATCCAAGAAGCATCAGGGGAACGCATTGCTTCATTGGGTAGCGTAAAACCTGTACTGGAGTCAAAGCCTATGCCAGTGCCATCTTGTTCAGTCCAATTCCCAAGCTGTGCAGCAATGTTAAAGTTACGGTTGCCTATATCTGAAAAAGCTGGTGGCATAATGATGACTTCCCCATTAGCAGTGCGCTCGATTCGCAAATCTCCATTAGCTTGGCAAAATTCGTAGAACTGCTCCTTTGTCATCTGCACAAGGGAGGGGAAATTTACCGTTAGGGGTGTGCTTTCAGTTTGAATTAGCAGCTTTGTCATTTTCATTTGCTACCTTCAGCCGAATGATTTCAATTCTAGAGGTTTGAAGGAGCGATCGCTTGCTTGTTTTATTGGGTAATCTGGCAACAGTGATTTATTTAGTATCAGTTATTCCGAACACTACCATCAGGCATAATAGTTTTACAGAATATTGCTCCTTCCAGATTTGCACCATCTAAAATCGCACCTTCCAAATTGGTATTAGTTAGATTAGCATTACTGAGATTTGCATAACTTAGGTCAATATACTCTAAAATTGAATTACTTAAGTTTGTGTTAGATAAATTAACTCTACTTAAATTAATTTTTGAAAAACCGATATTAGATAGATTTGCACCTGAATCAAGATATATAGCTTTTGATAAATCAGTACCATTAGGAAAAATAGTTTCTGAATTATAAAATGCTCCTACTAAATTGGTATAATTCATGATGCTATAGCTAAGATCAGCATTACTTAAATTAGCACCACCTAAATAAGCCTTAGTAAGGTTAGCACCTATTAAACTTGCACCTTTTAAATTTACAGAACTTAAATGAGTATTGTTAAGATTAGATTCATTAAGGTTTGCACCACTCAAATTTACATCATTCATGTAAAGACCGCTTAAGTTAGCTCTACTTAAATCAAGAGAGTGTAAATCTCTGCAAGATAAAAGAGATTTTTGATGTCCAGACAAATTTACTCCAGAGGTAATTGAGATAGCTTGAGATAAATCAACATTTGCAGAAAAAATTGTTTCTGAACAGTAAATTGCTTCACTCAAGTTAACTCCAGTTAAGTTGGCTTCGCTGAAATTGGCACGCATTAAATCAGTCTTACTTAGATTTGCATTTATTAAGTTAGCTCTAGTAAAATTAGCTTTACTTACTATAGCTCTTGCTAAATTGGCATTACTTAAATCAGCTTCCGTGAAGTCTGCATCTGTTAAGTTTGTTAAAGCAGAACCATGTTCAGCCACGTCGAATTTAGCACCTTTTAAGTTTGCTCTTTTTAAATTAGTTGATTTAAAAGATGAGCTACTCAAGTTGCTTTCTTCAAGATTAATACCTTCTAAGTTGGCATTTTGGAAAAAAATTTCAATTAACCAAGCACCACTCAAATTTGCATTACTTAGATTTACGCCTTGTAAAAGACCATTCCACAGTTTTATAGCAGGAAGCTGTACACCACTTAAATCGGCTCCTCGCAAATCAGAAAGCCTTAATTCAACACAACTGAAATTGTTTGTAAAATCTCGTTCCCCTAATGCGTAACGTTGCAACAAAATATCTTTAATCGCAGCAGGATTACAATTATCGTTGCAAATATGGCCGCTTGGCATAATCGTGTTACACAAAATAGCCAACCTTAATTCTGGGGAACCACTTGTTTCCACAATCTCAGCATTACTTAAATTAGCATTTGTGAGATTTGTCTCCTCTAAACTGCTATCAACTATCTCTGCATTTGCTAGATTTGCGCCTTCTAGATTTGCACCTTCTAAACTGCTTTCCAAGATTTTACAGTTTGTTAATTTTGCCCTTTTCAAGCTGGCATATTGAAAATTGCAGTCAGTTAAATCGGCATTACTCAAATCTGCTTCGTCTAGCATTACATAGCGTAGTTTTGCTCCTTCTAAATCAACTCCTTTAAGAATAGTTCGTTGAAGATTAGCCCCATGTAGCTCGGCATTTCTTAAATTAGAGTTGCTTAAATTAGCCCCGCTCAAGTTAATACCTATTAAGTTGGCATTCTTTAAACTAATGCCAATAAAATTTCTTTCCCCAGAGGCATACTGTCTGAGTAATTCTTTAATATCCATAACTTAAATAAAGCGCTTCTTAACACCACTAACAATATTATCTTCTTGTAAAAGAGATACTGCCACCATTACGTATTTACTAGCTGATTATTTACTGCTATGTCATTTGCAAATAAAGCAATAATAATATTAGTGTCAAGCAGGTATCTACCACTCATCTATATCTACCTGTTCGCAACCTTGTTCAATTGCTTCGCGCATCAACTGAATATCATTTGGCGATATTGTACCTGCAAAATTTAATAATTCTTTACCTGGAACACCATGAATTTGCGAACCTACTAAAGTTCGGGCAAACTCCAGCACTCGATATTGCAAGTCTTCAGGCATAACTTTTAATTCTTCAATTAGCCGATCGATAATCGGTGTATCCATATTTATCCTGACAATTTTCGATTCTGGTTGCTAGTCCTTCTTTTATAGATTTTCACATTTCTGAGACGAACTAAACAGCTATGGCTGATCAGTACAAACATACTCAACTTTGGCATCAGAGATTGTGACGAGTTACAAAGTCTTCTACACTGACTGAAATAGGTTTTAACTCTCAACGGCGGCTCCTCATGACGGTCAACGATTCTGAATACATCAGACAAACTGAAGCCACTCGTGTGCGTGTACTAAGCGAAGCACTACCTTATATTCAACAATTCGCCGGTCGCACAGTTGTTGTCAAATATGGTGGCGCAGCGATGAAAGATAGCACACTCAAAGACAAAGTTATCCGCGACATTGTATTCTTATCCTGCGTGGGCTTGCGTCCGATTGTAGTCCACGGCGGTGGCCCAGAAATTAACAGTTGGTTAGATAAGCTGGGAATCGAACCACAATTTAAGAATGGTCTGCGAGTCACTGATGCCGCCACAATGGATGTGGTGGAAATGGTTTTAGTTGGTCGAGTTAATAAAGAAATTGTCGCGCTAATTAACCAAGCTGGTGGATTGGCTGTAGGACTTTGCGGTAAAGACGGTAATCTATTTACAGCCCGTCCCCAAGGTCAAGAAGGCATCGGTTTTGTGGGGGAAGTCAGCAATGTTAACATCAAGATTTTAGAAACCCTCGCTAGCAATGGCTATATTCCGGTAGTTTCCAGCGTCGCCGCAGACGAGACGGGGCAAGCTTATAACATTAACGCCGATACTGTAGCTGGAGAAATCGCTGCTGCATTAGGTGCAGAAAAGTTAATTTTACTGACCGACACCAGTGGAATTTTAAAAGATTACAAAGACCAATCTACTTTGATTCCGAAAGTAGATATCCGCGAAGCCCGCGAGTTGATTGCTAATGGCATAGTCAGCGGTGGGATGATTCCTAAAGTGAGTTGTTGTGTGCGATCGCTTGCTCAAGGAGTCCGTGCAGCACACATCATTGATGGTCGCATTCCCCACGCCCTATTACTGGAAATCTTTACTGATGTTGGGATTGGGACAATGATTCTGGGTTCGCAGTTTACCTCTTAGGAGTGCTGAGTGAGGAGTGAGGAGTTCTCCTACTGCTCACCCACTTCCCTAGCGGGGATATGTAATAATAACGCGCGATCGCCCGCCACTAAATGGTGTCCGACGCCATGAATTATTGATAATTACCGGATTAACTATGGTTGAGTCTCGAATTGACGGATTAACCAGAGTTGGATTAATCAGGGTGGAATTTCTCACGTTTTGCCTGAATTGGGGATAGGAATAATCGCGGAAATGATTGCGTTGTGGCATTAATCCTGTTGCTGGGTCTACAGGCATAGGTGTAGGAATCGGACTACCATAAATAAAGGAACCGACAGATGGCGATGTCTGACGACAAGCTGCTCCGCAGCTATGCCTAACTCCATAACCACCATCAATCACGATTGCACGCTGGGCGGAAGCTGGAGCAATGGTTACACCCATCACTGCTAAAGTCATACCTGCTAGGAGCCAATTCAGTTGTGAATGCTTGATTTTCAACATATTTTGCTCACCTGCATAAGATACCGGAATTTTTAATCAGAAAATAGTCGCAGCTACTTAGTTAAAATTTTAGAAGTTTATCCACTTTCAGATTGCCAGCTTTTGAAAAGATTCCAAAAAGATTGCTGACATTGGCAAAATGAAAATAGTGCTAATTTTTGTATAAGACGTGAGTGCAGAAAGTTTAGAAATTGCTCAAACCCACTACCAGACTGGAAAAATTGCCTTTGAAAATGGGCAATACCGCGAAGCTGTAGAAAATTTAGAAAAGGCCAGCGCCCTGTTAGCTCGTAATTCTCGGCTTGGGGGCGAAGTAGAAATTTATCTGGTGACAGCTTATGAAGCAGCTGGACGCACCGATGATGCGATCGCTCTTTGTGAAAGACTCAAGCGCCATCCCTATTTTGAAACCAGCAAACAAGCGCGACGGATGCTTTACATCTTAAAAGCACCAAAGTTGAAAAGACCCAGCGAATGGATGACCGAAATCCCTGATTTGACCGCACTACCCGATAATGAACTTAAAATTTCTGTAGCTGCTAAGTCCACTAAATCTTCTGTTCAGCAAAAACCTAAACCTACGGAGCCAGAATTCGTTGATCTCAGTCAGGTCAATACCAGAGATAATCGCTTTATCTGGGTGGCGCTAATTGCCATTGGTTTAACCATCTCGTACTTGCTTTGGTTGAATTTTTCAGGAACCCCTAGCTGATATCAATTTTGGATTTTGGATTGAATTGGGGATTGGGGACTAGGGACTGGGTACTGGGAAGATTTGAATGAGGATTCAGACGCAAACCAAATTCTTACTCATATTTTCTTCCCCAGTACCCAGAGTGACCAAAATGGTGTTCCAGGAAGTTCAAACAATACTAAGAAGTCAAGATTGGTTAAAAAGTTTGACTTTTGGGGAGATTTATAATTATGAATTTTTCAATTTTCGGAAAGATTTTTTTGTGGTTCATCAGACCATTTAGTTTTGTATTGAGAAATATGAAACTAAATGGTCGAAATCGAATGAACCGCGTCTTTCCCATGCGAAGCCCTATTCTGTGGCTAGTGCTGTTAACATCCCTGCTACTTTCTGGCTGTGTAAAGTACGATGTGGGGGTTAATTTTGATAATTCAAATAGTGGTGAGCTAGTACAGCATATTAAGTTGGGAGAACGATTAACTAGTTTTAGTGGCGATTCTGTATACGAATGGTTGAATAGCATAGAACGCCGCGCCCGTCAACTTGAGGGCAAAGCGCAACGAGTTTCCCCAGAAGAAATTATTGTCACTATTCCTTTTAGCAGTGGTAGGGAATTGCAAGAAAAGTTCAACGAATTTTTTAACTCCCATGCAAATCAACCCTCTGAGTCTGTTCAGAGCGAATCTGACTCAGAACTGCCGAAAATTGAATCAAACGTCCTCTTAGAGGAGAACAATTTTTTACTTTTAGTCCGAAATCGGTTGATTTATGATTTGGATTTGCGATCGCTATCTCTGATTGCCAGCAAAGGTAACGTCTTGACTAATGCTGGTTCAATTCTGGATTTGGAATTTAGCTTGAAGACTCCTTGGGGAGCCAAAAACATTCAACTAACTGAAACTGCCATAGAGCCAGAAAAAAATGGCAATCAATTAGTGTGGAAACTCCAGCCTGGTGAGCTAAACCACATAGAGGCTGTTTTCTGGCTTCCTAGTCCTCTTGGTATTGGTGCGTTGTTAATTATCTTGTTTGTCTGGGGAGGATTGTACTTGAGATACAATTTCATGCCAGATCCCAGAATTCAGTTTCCTCCCAAAGCAGCAGCGATACAGGAACAGTAGACTATATTATCTGGTGAATTTTGTTAGCGAAGCCGATGCATTCTCCATCGGCTTTTTTAATTCAGACTGTTGTTCGCCGCCATACCAACGTTCAGCAAGTGCATTGAGTTGATGAAGGATTTCAATGAGTTCTTGACCCCGTTCTGTAAGACCGTAAGTTACTTGGGGTGGGATAGTTGGTTCATACTGGCGATAAATAATCTCTGCTGCCTCAAGCATCCTCAGTCTTTCTGTCAGCATTTTGGTTGAGATGCCCTCGACTTGGCGCTTCAATGCACCAAAGCGGGTAGGACCACTATTACCCAACACCCAGAGTATATACATTGTCCATGGCCCTGATAATAAGGACATCAAAATACTTATTGGGCAAGCATCAGGATTTTTAGAAGCAGACATCGATAAATTAGCCAAAATTATCCGGTAGTTACTTTATGGTAACTACTTTACTTTAGTAACTAGTTACTTTTAGTATCTAATGTAATGCTTTGAAATAAAGACTCAAAAAAAGTAAAAGCAGTAAATCCTAGCTAATCAGGAGATATTTGGTGGTAAACATTCTACATATTGATTCCAGCCCCCGTGCTGAACGATCGCACTCAAGAGAACTATCTAAGGAATTTGTCAGTGCTTGGAAAGCAAAGCATCCTGAAGATGCGATCGTCTATCGAGATTTAGGGCATTACCCAGTTCCTCACGTTGATGAAGCTTGGATTGCGGCGGCATTTTCCCCACCAGAAACCCATACCCCAGAATTAACTGAGGCAATTAGGATTTCTGACGAACTGGTTGATGAGTTTTTGGCAGCAGATCGCTACGTCTTCGGAGTGCCAATGTACAACTTCAATATACCTTCTACTTTTAAGGCTTATATCGACCAAATCGTTCGCATTAACCGGACTGTTGCTTTAGAAGCTCAAGGTTTTAGAGGGTTAGTCGAGGGTAAAAAGGCAGTTATCATCACAGCCCGCGGCGGTGACTTTAGCCCGACATCTCCTGCTGCTGCATACGACTTCCAAGAACCCTACCTGCGGACGATTTTCGGCTTTATTGGGATTACAGACATTCAATTTATTAACGCTAACAGCTTGAATGAGGGTGATGCCCGTACCCAATCTCTATCAGAAGCACGGGCAGCAATTCAAGATGCGATCGCCCAGTGGTAATGTGATGCCGGGCATTGGGCATGGTGCATGAGTTATTCTTCCCCTCTCTCTGCCTCCCCTGCCTCCCCTGCTCCCCCCACTCCCTACTCCCCACTCCCCACTCCCTACTCCCCACTCCCTACTCCCTCATCCCCTCAAGGAGACAATCGCTCAATATTCCAAGTGCCATTATCTAAACGCCTGTAGAGTAAGCGATCGTGCAGACGGCTAGGGCGTCCTTGCCAAAACTCAATTTCTGTGGGGATCACTCGTAAGCCTCCCCAATGAGGTGGTCGGGGGATTTCCTCATTTTCATATTTGCTATTAAACTCTTGCAAGCGCCGCTCTAAGACTTCTCGGCTTTCTATCACCTCGCTTTGATTAGATACCCACGCACCCAAGCGACTCTTACCAGGGCGACTTTCAAAATACTGGTCAGACTCAGTTTCGGAAACTTTCTCCACATACCCCACAATTCTGACTTGACGTTCCAGTTCTGCCCACCAAAAGACTAAAGCCGCCTGGGGATTTTCTGCCAGTTCTTGTCCTTTATGACTGTTGTAGTTGGTGAAGAAGGCAAAGCCCCGTTCATCAAAATCCTTGAGTAAAACCATTCTGGCAGAGGGCTTACCATCTGGTGTGGCAGTGGCAATGGTCATGGCATTGGGTTCAGGAAGTTGTGCTGTGATTGCCTGATCGAACCATTTTTTAAATTGGATAAAAGGATTGAGGTCTACTTCGAGTTCGCTCAAACCTTCCAAGGTGTAGTCCTTACGAAGATCAGCTACGGTTTTGTCCATTGTGATTTGTTTCCTTACTATCAGATACGCTTATATATATCTTTGTTAAAAATATCTATCATGATGATCAGTGCCATCATGAATTTTACAGAATATCTAAAATAGGTTGCATCAGATGCGCCGTTCGGCCTCCCTTCAACGCCTGTTAATTTATGGTCTGAGTGGCCCAATTATCGCTCTTAATGTGTGGCTGCTGTCTGTGCTTTTTCGCTATTTTCAGCATCCCATTACTGTCTTAAGCATTGCGACGATTCTGGCTTTTCTCCTAAATTACCCGGTTAAGTTCTTTGAACGTGCCCGGATCACTCGCACTCAGGCGGTGATCATAGTCTTACTTGCAACATTAACCCTGTTTGGGATTCTGGGCGTCACCCTAGTGCCATTGATCATTGACCAAACAATCCAACTGTTAAATAAGATCCCTGATTGGTTAACCGCCAGTCAATCAAATTTAGAGCAATTTGAGATGGTGGCAAAGCAACGACGCTTGCCAATTGATCTGAGAGTTATAAGCAGCCAAATCAACGCCAACATTCAGAATTTGGTACAACAGCTAGCTTCTGGTGCAGTGGGATTTGCTGGGACATTGCTCTCAGGATTACTTGACATAGTGTTAGTAATTGTGCTTGCCTTTTATATGCTTTTATATGGCGATCGCGTCTGGTATGGTTTAGTCAATCTTTTGCCCTCTAATATTGGAGATCCCCTCACCACATCCTTGCGCCTAAATTTCCAGAACTTCTTCCTCAGCCAGTTGTTGCTAGGTCTATTCATGGTGGTAACTCTAACACCAATTTTCTTAGTGATGAAAGTACCCTTTGCCCTGTTGTTTGCCATATTAATCGGTGTCTCAGAACTCATTCCCTTTATCGGGGCATTTCTCGGCATTGGCCTGGTGACGATTTTAGTACTGTTGCAAAATTGGTGGTTAGCAGTTGAAGTTGCTGTGGCGGCAATTCTCATGCAGCAGGTTAAAGATAACCTCTTAGCTCCCAGGTTACTTGGCAACTTTATTGGACTGAATCCCATTTGGATTTTTGTGGCTATTTTGATGGGATTTGAGATTGCGGGATTGTTGGGAACCCTTGTTGCTGTTCCCATTGCTGGTACTATTAAAGGCACTTTCGATGCGATCAAGAGCGGTAAGTCGGGTGACTTTGTATCAACTGTCACTATTCCCCATGACTCGCATCCAGATTAATGTCAAAAGTTGCACATTCTGATCTCACAATTCACAATGGTGATTGATTACAAATTTCAGAAGATACTGACTGCCAGCAGGTAATTCTGATTAAAAGAAGTGCAAGCAAATGTATGAACTACACGCTTTGCCAATAGTCAATGAGTTTACTGTTGAATTTAAAGTCTTTTGATTCTCATTAATTAATTTAGAACCTGTTGATGGAAGCTTCCGAGCTATTAAAAACAATCACACTCCTGATTTACCAAGCTGAACAGGGAGAAATTGACCCTTGGGATGTCCAAGTGATTGAGGTGATTGACCGTTACTTAGAACTTATGGCACCGGAGTCAATAGGAAGAGGCTATGAAGCGGACTTGTCTCAATCTGGACAAGCATTTTTGTCAGCATCAATGCTGGTATTATTCAAAGCCAATACCTTGATGCAATTGTCAACAGTAGGAGATGTCCAAGATGGTGTGGAAGATGATGCCCTATTGGAAGGTGAAGATGGTTTATCACATCAGGGTCATCGTCTACCATTAGAACGGCAATTGCGTCGTCGTCCATCGGCAATGCCGCCACCAAAGCGCCGGGTGACTCTGCAAGAGCTAATCAAGCAATTGCAGATTATGGCGAACCAGCTAAAACTAGTAGAAAAAGTCCCTAAACCAATCCGTCCCAGACGGCAGCCTAGCGTCCAAAGTATGCGGGAGGCTCTGGAGTTAGCTCACCAGGAAAATCTGACAGAAGTAGCTGGGGAACTGGAGCAGGTGTTGAATTTATCAGCAAGGGAACTAAATTCAGAACAAAATTGGTTGAATTTAGAACAACTTGTAGATTTGTGGACTAAAACCAAGCTTCTCAAGCAAAATGGGTCTGGACATGAGACTAAACACAGTAATTTAGTTAGCGTTTTTTGGGCGCTACTATTACTTTCGGCTCAATCCAAAGTAGAGCTATTTCAAGAGGAGTTTTACCATGAGATTAAAGTTCGTCTACTTACAGATTCAGCTAAGACCTGTAAACCTTTTGAGCAATCTATGAACTAAGAAAATCAAAAGTCGCCCTACAGATAATTGACAGATTTTTGATTCAGTTCCAAAATCCGAGTAAATTGAAAAGATAAGCGATCGCTTGTCATCTAAGTATACCGATGGTTGTAATAACCACTAAATTCCTGTTATTCCTATTTTGAAGGATAACTTACAGCAGACATAAAAACTGATGATTAAGTATCACTCGATGAAAGTAAACTGGCTTGTGGTTGAGGAATAAATTTTATGAAAGCGATGATTCTCGCGGCTGGTAAGGGTACTCGCGTGCGTCCGATTACCTATACAATTCCCAAGCCGATGATTCCCATCCTGCAAAAGCCAGTGATGGAGTTCTTGCTGGAACTATTACGCCAACATGGATTTGACCAGATTATGGTCAACGTTAGTCATTTGGCTGAGGAAATAGAAAACTATTTTCGCGACGGCCAGCGGTTTGGGGTACAGATTGCCTATTCCTTTGAAGGGAAAATTGATGACGACGGTAAACTGGAGGGGGAAGCAATTGGTTCAGCGGGAGGAATGCGCCGCATCCAAGACTTCTCACCGTTTTTTGATGATACCTTTGTGGTTTTGTGCGGTGATGCTTTGATTGATTTGGATTTAACTGCCGCAGTTAAATGGCATAAAGAGAAAGGAGCGATCGCTACTATTATCACGAAATCTGTCCCCAAGGAAGAAGTTTCTAGCTACGGTGTGGTTGTGACTGACGAAGATGGTCGTGTCAAAGCTTTCCAAGAAAAACCTTCAACTGAAGAAGCTCTCAGCACTAACATCAACACAGGTATTTACATCTTTGAGCCAGAGGTTTTTAACTATATTCCCTCGGATGTGGAATATGACATTGGTAGCCAATTGTTTCCCAAATTGGTAGAAATCAAAGCCCCGTTTTATGCCATTCCTATGGACTTTGAATGGGTAGATATTGGTAAAGTCCCAGACTATTGGCGGGCGATTCGTGGTGTACTGCTGGGTGAAATCAAAAATGTGCAAATTCCTGGTCATGAAGTCGCCCCCGGCATCTACACGGGCTTAAATGTCGCTGTAAATTGGGACAAAGTGGATATTACAGGCCCCGTTTACATTGGCGGTATGACGAGAATCGAAGACGGAGCTAAAATTGTCGGGCCAGCGATGATTGGCCCCAATTGTTGGATATGTAGTGGTGCAACAGTAGATAACAGCGTGATTTTTGAATGGTCGCGCCTGGGCCCCGGAGTCCGGTTAGTCGATAAACTGGTATTTGGACGTTATTGTGTGGATAAAACTGGTGCTGCGATCGATGTTCAAGCTGCTGCTTTAGACTGGCTGATTACCGATGCTCGTCAAACACCACCATCACATACCCCTGTTGAACGACAAGCGATAGAGGAATTGTTGGGGACAAATGTAAATTAAAGTTAGGAGTTAGGAGTTAGGAGTTATTATTTTGTGTTTCACTCTTCACTTCTAACTCTTAACTTTATTCCTAACTCTTCACTCCTAACTCCTAACTATTTAAGTACGTATATCTTCTAAGACTCTGCTCGTAGGTTTGCAGTAGTCGTTGAGATTCCGCTAGGGTGATGCGTTTTTCTTCTAATGCTTTCTCACAACGCTGGCGAATGTTTTCCACCATATCTTCGGAGTCATACTGGACGTAGCTGACCACTTCACTCATGGTGTCACCTTTGACTATGTGTTCAATCTGGTAGCCTTTGGGCGTCAATTGGATGTGAACGGCGTTGGTGTCGCCAAATAAGTTGTGCAAATTGCCCATGATTTCCTGGTAAGCTCCATTTAAGAACATCCCCAAATAATAGGGTTCTCCGGGCTTGTAGGTGTGCAATTCTAAAACCGATTTGACATCGCGCAGGTCAATAAAACGGTCGATTTTACCATCACTGTCGCAGGTTAAGTCTGCTAAAATTCCCCGCCGCGTTGGTTCTTCATCTAAGCGGTGGATTGGCATGATCGGGAATAGCTGATCGATCGCCCAGCAATCTGGTGCTGATTGAAACACTGACATATTAACGTAGTAGATGGAAGCCATGATTTTCTCTAGGTCTTCCAGTTCATCGGGTACGTATTCTTGCTGTCTGGTGATGTTAAGAATTTTTTGGCAACACGCCCAGTAGAGGCGTTCGGCTTTGGCTCGTTCTCTGAGGCGTAAAATTCCTAAGTTGAAGCGGCTGATGGCTTCTTCTTTGAATTGTGCCGCGTCATGATAGAACTCTTGGTAGTTCTCTTTGTTAATGGATTGGTAAGTTTCCCACAGGTAATTGATAATCGGGGATTCTCCCTCTTGTGGAGGTTCTGGTGCATCGAGGGGGACATCGCTGGTACTAAGAACATCAAAAATCAGCACTGACTGATGGGAAGCGATCGCTCGTCCACTTTCACTAATCAGTGTTGGTACGGGAATTTCCCGTTCAGCACAGGTATCTTTTAACTCTGCCACGATGTCGTTGGCATAGTTCTGCATGTTGTAATTTTTCGATGCATAGAAGTTGGTTTGGGAGCCATCATAATCTACGCCCAAGCCACCACCGACATCAAGGTATTTCATGTCTGCCCCCAGCATTGCCAATTCCACATAAATGCGGCTGGCTTCTTGGATGGCATCTTTAATCACATTAATGGCAGAGATTTGTGAACCGATGTGGAAGTGCATCAACTGCAAAGAATCGAGCAGGTTAGCTTCCCGTAACTTGTCAACAGCCTCAATAACTTCAGGCATTGTCAAACCAAATTTAGCGCGATCGCCACTAGAGGCTCCCCAACGTCCCATGCCTTGGGTACTGAGTTTAGCGCGAACCCCCAAAATCGGCTTAATACCTAACTGGCGATTGGCATCAATCACCAAATCAACTTCTTCAATTTGTTCTAAAACGATGATTGGTGTTTGCCCTAGTCTTTGGGCTAACATTGCCGTTTCGATGTATTCTCGGTCTTTGTAGCCGTTGCAAACTAACAATGCTCCTGGTGTATCCAATACAGCCAGAGCAATCATTAATTCTGGCTTGGAACCAGCTTCTAATCCAAATTGATGGGGTTTGCCAAATTTCACCAAATCCTCAATCAAATGCCGCTCTTGATTGCATTTGACGGGAAACACGCCACGGTAGACGCCAGGGTAATTGTAGCGAGCGATCGCTTTACTAAAACAAGCGTTCAACCGCTCAATCCGGTCTTCCAAAATGTCGGAAAAGCGAATCAACATGGGAAGTCCCAAGTTGCGCTGTTTCATGGAGTTGACCAATTCAAACAAGTCAAGAGAACCCCCGCGATCGCCCTTGGGTGACACGGTAACGTGACCAGCAGCGCTAATGGAAAAATAAGGTTGCCCCCATCCTTCAATGCGGTACAAGGCTTCGCTATCCTCAATTTTCCAGGAGCGAGGTAAATCTCCTGTGGTAGGACTAGGTGGTAACAGTTTTTTGTGCTTATGATTTTTCACTTCTTTTTGTCCATTGGACGGTACTTGTACCACCTCGTCAGATGTAGCAGTTGACTCAACACCCATTTCTTCCTAACCTCTGTTTTTCACCCACGAGTTAACAATTTAGCGCATTCATCTGGGAACGTATATGCACCCAAAGATAATTTCTAAGATAAACTCTGATTGGTCAAGAGTCGTATGTCATTAGTCACTGGTCATTAGTCACTAGTCATTAGTGTAAAACCCTTGGACAAAGGACAAAGGACAAAGGACAATTGACTAGATAAAAACTTTATTAAGCTTTGGGAGATAGCAATGGAGCGCACATTTTTAGCAATTAAGCCTGATGGAGTCCAGCGGGGATTAGTAGGTGAAATTATCCGTCGCTTTGAAACCAAAGGTTTTACCCTCGTTGGTTTAAAGTTCCTGAAAGTCAGTCGGGAATTGGCTGAACAACACTATGATGTTCATCGAGAACGTCCCTTTTTTGGTGGTCTAGTGGAATTTATCACTTCTAGCCCAGTGGTAGCTATGGTATGGGAAGGTGATGGCGTTGTTGCATCTGCCAGAAAGATTATTGGTGCGACGAACCCGTTAACAGCAGAACCGGGAACGATTCGGGGCGATTTTGGCCTGAATATTGGTCGCAATTTAATCCACGGTTCTGATGCTCAAGAAACCGCACAACGGGAAATAGCTCTATGGTTTAAGGATGAAGAATTAGTCAGTTGGCAACCACACTTAACACCTTGGTTGCGCGAGTAAGATATTAGGGAGTGGGGCATGGGGCATTGGGCATGGGGCATTGGGAATTGAAAAGAAGCAGAGGGGAAAACTAATCTCCCTGCTCCCTGCTCCCTGCTCCCTGCCCCCTGCTCTTCTTACTTAGAGGCTTCACTCTTTTCCGGTTCTACTTGGGATAATTCAGTACCAACACGCTTGGAAAATCCCCAGCCTAAAATCAGGAAGATGGCAGCAATCATGATCCATTCTGGTGGAACTAAACTATCATTCACTACTTTCAACAACAGGCGCAAGCCCACGAACGCTACAGTTATATAGCCTGCGTCTTCTAGGTTTTCATATTCGTCTAGCCAACGGATAAACAATCCCGCCATGAATCGCAGCGTAATAATACCAATTGTTGCACCCGTTAGCACCAGCCATTTTTCTTGAGAAACTGCGATCGCAGTTGTCACGCTATCCAAAGAAAATGCCAAATCTGTAAATGCAATCACGGGTATTGCTTGCAACAAAGAATTAAAGCGCGGCCCGTGATGGTGATCGTCCTTTGATTCTTCCGAGGTAAAGTGTTGGAATACCAACCACAGCAGATAAGCAGCGCCTAATAATTCAAATTGCCAGAATTGTTGTACCCAAGTGGCAGTGAGAATCAGGGAGATTCGCAGTACATAAGCAACGACTAAACCAAAGTTTAAAGCTCTACGCTCAAGTTCTTTGTCTTCCAGCCCGCGAGCGATCGCAGCCAGAGCGATCGCATTGTCGGCAGATAACAGCGCCTCTAAAAGCACCAGGATCACCAGAACTATAAGGGCTTCAAGGCTGAAATGAAAGTCGAGGTAATCAAAAATTCGGTCTAGCATTCCGGGTTTCTCAAGCAGAAAAAATTAAAATTTGACAGGAACAGAGATTTGTATGTTAAAAAGCGCAATAAATTGTCTCTCTAATTCAGCTTAACGTGCTTGTGGTGCATTTTGAAGAGGGTTGAAAGTGTGCGATCGCAGTGACAGTGGGGTAATTTGCGTATAAGTCAATACACCCAAAGTTTTAACATTTAGTGAATGCGATCGCAATAGTCCATGTTATGCAAAGCATTTTCGGTTCGTCTAGCCTCTTTGTTAAAAGAAGGGTAGATTACAAATACTAGACATTTTCAGAAATTAAATCCATAACTCTTGTAGAGAAGTAGCAGTGCTACGTCTTTATATTCCTTTTCACCAGATGTCTATAGCAGTCCGCTTTGATTTTTGAAATTATTTGTGTAGAGAGGGAGTAGAGAGTGGTGAAAAAACTTAGTACAACTAAGAAGCTTTCTTTCCTGTTGCCTATTGCCTATCCCTGCTTACGCAAATCAGTTCAGAAATCAAAGCGGATTCCTATATCTCTCGTAAGTAACTTTAGCAATAGTTTTAATTTATTTTCACAATTGCATAAATTTTCAATTAGCCTCTGATAAATATATAGGCTTGAATTTACGGACTGAAATGCCTCGCTCATCTGCTATCCACTGATGATGAGCGGAAGTTTTGCTTGACTATTTATACCTGTAGTTTCTATTGCCAACAATCTTATTTTTAGGAATCAATTATGATTTCGATAGATGAATCACCCCTAGCTAATATTCTAGGATTTCTCGCATTGGCTAGTTATATAGTCACACTAATCCCCACAATTTTTAGAATTGTTTTTCCTCAAACTAAAGAGACTGGCATTCCCCAATGGCTGCTAAAACGCCGCCGGAACATTGGTCTTATAGCTTTCTTTTTAGCTTTAGGTCATGGGTTCCTAATGGTTCAAAAGAGAAACTTTGATTTTTTTGACATCAATACATTTTGGATATATATCCAGGGTGTAAGCACTTTCATTATTTTTACACTCCTTTCTATAACTTCTAATAATTGGAGTGTAAAAAAGCTGAAAAAGAATTGGAAGCAATTACATAAGCTTACTTATGTAGCTATGATCATTTTGATTTGGCATATCTGGGATAAAATGTCAGGCCATTGGACATATTTAACACCAATTAGCCTTATTGCTACTATCCTAATCACGGTTTTGTTTATCATCCGGCTTTGGATTGAACACCAAGATAAGCAACAAAGAAACGCCAAGAAAGTAACTCAGCCAGATTTAGTAGAACAAAAAAACAGATAGTTCCATTAGTACAACATGGCAGAAGTAACTAATTAGTTGAAGAAGCTAAAACAGGCTTTAATTTCTTCTGCCTGTTGTTTTCTGATACTATTTGTCGCTCAAATTGTGTAAATGGAGAGTCCCTCTGTGGTGTCAAATCCAATTGTTAATAAAATTACACTAGTGCTGGCAATTACGTCTACAGCAACCTTGGCTGGGTTTAGCTCTTATCGTTTACTATTACCATTCCAGATGGACACGCCTGGGGCTATTCCCTTGCCAATGGTTCAACCTTATCAAACCCTCAAAGGACATTCAGTCTGGATTTATGCGATCGCTATTAGTCCAGATGGTAATACTTTGGTTAGTGGTAGCTATGATGGCACAATTAAGATTTGGAATCTACCCACTGGTAAGTTACTCCACACTTTTAAAGGTCATGCTGATGCAGTTGTATCCTTGGCAATTAGCAGCGATCGCCGTGTACTCGCTAGTGGCAGTTGGGATAATCGAATTAAACTGTGGAATCTGGAAACAGGAACTCTCATCCGTACCCTTGAAGGGCATAAAGACGATGTAGAAGCGATCGCTATAAGTCCCAACGGAAAATCACTTGCTAGTAGCAGTGCTGACAATACTATTAAGCTCTGGAATTTAGACACAGGCAAAGAATTTACACTCCAGAATGTGGGCTGGGTAAAGTCTGTTGCTTTTAGCCCCGATAGCCAGAAGTTAGCCAGTGGCAGTAAAGATAACTCCATCAGAATTTGGCAGCTAAACACTGGCAGTCCGACACTAATACAGACTCTTACAGGGCATTCCCAAGGAGTATCTTCTGTTGCCTTCAGTCCAGATGGGCAAACCCTCGCCAGTGGGAGTATGGATAAAACCATCAAACTGTGGCAGCTGGGTAATGGCAAATTGTTGCACACTCTAGCAGGTCATTCTCAATCTGTATGGTCTGTTGCCTTTAGCCCTAATGGACAAACCTTAGCCAGTGGTAGTTATGACAGAACAATCAAGCTCTGGAATTTACCTAGTGGCAAACTCTTTGCCAACTTTGCAGGACATAGCAAATCTGTATGGTCTGTGGTCTTCAGTCCTAACGGGAAAACCCTAGTAAGTGGCAGTAGTGACGAAACCATCAAACTTTGGGCTGTACCTAGCGATACCACTAAAGTTTCCAGGCTGGACTTCAGGAAAAACTTGTCTACGTAAAAACCGCTTTTTTATTTAGAAAAATCTGCCAGCTTTTCCGTAATCTTCAAACTGTAATCAGTAGATATATGTGTGACCAACACATCCCAATTTCACTAATTTTACAAAATGAATCTATTATGAATAAAGAGCGTCCTTCTCGCCAAGAATGCCAAGAACTTGGACCTGAAAACAATAAACAACGTCGGAAATCATCTCGATCAATTCGTCGTGAAGCAGCACAAATTGCCTTTAATCGTGGTGCAGCCGATCATGTTTGCAATGGTGAACAACAAGACTATCGCGGCGCAGATGGAAATCCTAATTACATTGCCAATTTCTCTAAAGGTTTGCCTCATAATGAACTTGGAGAAGTTAAGCCAGAAGCTTACAAATCTCTACTCAAAGCCCTTGAAAGCGGCAAACCCAATGACTTTGAAGCTATTAAGCTAGGTCTTGGTCACAAATTGACCAATCCTCAAGCAGGTTTAGGTTTTGATTTAGAAGGCCCCGACGGACATGCATTGGCTATTCCTCCAGCACCTCGTATCGACTCAGCTGAAAACTCCGGGGAAATGGTGGAACTTTACTGGATGGCACTGTTGCGAGATATCAACTTCACCGATTACACAAATAATCCTTTGGTAGCGGAAGCCGCAGCAGATTTGTCCAAATTGTCTGACTTTCACGGGCCAAAAGTTGGTAGATACGTCACACCAGCTACCATTTTCCGAGGTATTCATGCTGGTGACTTAGTAGGCCCTTATATCTCCCAGTTCTTGCTCAAGGATATTCCCTACGGTTCCCTAACGATTTCTCAAAAACAAAAAACTGTACAGTCAGATATCAATTATTTGACTGATTACGAAAGTTGGTTGAATATCCAAAATGGTGGCAAAGCCAAAGAAGATGCCTTTGATAGCACACCCCGCCATATCCGTAATCTGCGAGATATCGGTGAATATGTCCACGTTGATGCTCTCTACGAAGCTTACCTCAACGCCTGTTTGATTCTATTAGGACTGAAAGCTCCTGTAGATGAAGGAAACCCTTACAAAAATTCTAAAACTCAAATCGGGTTTGGAACTTTTGGCGATCCTCATGTTCTCAGTTTGGTAACTGAGGTAGCAACCAGAGCGCTGAAAGCTGTATGGTTCCAAAAGTGGTATGTACATCGCCGCCTACGTCCTGAAGCATTTGGTGGACTAATTCATAATCAACTGACTGGCCGTGCAAAATATCCAATTAATGAGGAAGTTTTCCGCACCAGCGCTCTTGAAAAAGTTCACAGCCGCTACGGTACTTATTTGTTACCAATAGCGTTCCCAGAAGGTTCTCCCACCCACCCCGCCTACGGTGCTGGACACGCTACTGTTGCAGGTGCTTGCGTTACTATTCTGAAAGCTTGGTTTGATGAGTCTTGGGTAATTCCTGAACCAGTAGTTCCTAATGCTGAAGGTACGGAACTAGTTAAATATGATGGCGCTGATGTAGGCCAAATGACCGTTGGTGGAGAGTTGAATAAGGTTGCTGCCAATATTTCCATCGCTCGTAATGGTGCTGGTGTTCACTGGCGCAGTGATTACACGGAGTCCGTGAAACTGGGTGAGCAGATAGCAATCGGCCTGCTGCAAGAACAGTCACTTACTTATAACGAAGACTTTTTCTTTAATCTGACTAAGTTTGATGGTCAGAAAATCAAAATTTCTCGTGATGAAGTGAAACACCTTATGGAAGAAAAGGACGATTAGTCATTAGTGACTATAGGATTCTTAAGCTGTGACGCATTTAAACTGTATATTGGACATTTCCAGAAATTGATCTTGTTTAGTCACCTTTGGAAAACAATAATTGAAGCCAGATTCCGAAAGTTTATTTAATCAAAATTCGAGGCTTTATTTTCTAATAGTAAATAAAAATTCTAGCTAAAAAATAGAAAGTCAAGCTCCGAAAAGCTTTTAGGGTTTGAATTATGCCAGAGTGACAATACAGGATTAATGATACGTTATTGAAAACCCTTGTAGAGACGTTATATGTAACGTCTCTACATCACTTGATGTCTTGTATATTGACTCGTTAGAGTCGTCTGTGTTCACGTAGCCTCTCTTTTAGGAAAGGATGGGTGTATTTAAGTTTTCGCCATCTAAGTATTGTTGTAATTCTGATTGGGCGAACTTCTGATTTTTTACAAACTTTTGTACTTGTGTCATCATTGTAATTGTCTCCCAGAATGGGGTTTACAGAAAGGCGATCGCCTTTCTTATTTGTGCAATAAAATATAATTTTATACTTATAAAACTCTGAATTAAGAATAAATTAAAAATCAAAAGTATTTATTTGTAACTACAATTATTTTTCTACTGTCGTTATTTAGCATCTAGAATTAGAATATGAGAACAAAAATATCGTAATAATTTATGAATATTTCTTTATGAATGACACACTTCTACAACGCATTACTCATAATCCAAATATCTGCCACGGTAAACCCTGCATTCGAGGACTTCGTTATCCAGTTGAGTTTATTTTGGAACTGCTCAGTTCTGGCATGACTACTGAAGAAATATTGAAAGATTATGACGATTTAGAATCTAAAGATATTTTGGCTGTCTTGTTATTTGCCGCTCGACTCAGCCAAGTCAAAAGCATTCATCGAATCGCCTCATGAAATTTCTTGTCGATGCTCAGTTACCAGTTCGTCTTGCCCGTTTTCTCAAAACTTCAGGTTATGACACGATCCACACCAGAGACTTACCACGGGAAAATGCTACGCCAGATAATGAGATTAATACCGTATCAATTCAACAAAATCGAATTTTAATTACCAAATATGTGGATTTTGTCAACTCTTTTTTAACAGTTCAGGAACCTTATAAACTACTTTTAATCACCACAGGCAATATCAATAACTCAGAATTAGAATCCCTATTTAGGGCTTGCTGAAAAAGTGATGAAAAGCCAGAGAAGGATTAATTAGTTA
>NZ_JBDNJQ010000071.1:0-39003 GCF_051172895.1 Nostoc sp. CALU 1950
AAGACGCGATAAATCGCCGTCTCTACAAGGATCAATCTTTCGTCTTGACGGCGATTTATCGCATCTCTCTAACCGTCAAAATTAATGACATGAACTACTAGTAGAACATAGCCCTTCGTAGACATTGCTCTCCATCCTGTGCCCAAAACCAAAGAATTTAGTCACTAAGGCTGAAAAAAATCATCATGGGTAGATGGCCATCATTTGCAAAACAAGTATAATTACTTACTGATGAACCCATCAAAAACCTTTTGGAATGGAGTGTCGAAATGACATTAACAACGACTCCACAAACAAAGCCTTTAACGGATGAAGAATTACGGAAGATAAACGCCTACTGGCGTGCAGCCAACTATCTTTCCGTTGGGCAAATATATCTACTCGACAATCCGCTACTGAGAGAACCGCTAAAACTGGAACACGTTAAACCAAGACTCTTGGGGCACTGGGGAACAACACCAGGGCTGAACTTTATCTATGTTCACCTGAATCGGGTCATCAAAAAATATGACCTCAACACCATCTATATTGCTGGGCCTGGTCATGGAGGCCCTGGACTGGTAGCCAACACCTATCTAGAAGGCACTTACACTGAGTATTATCACAACATCTCCCAGGATGCAGAAGGAATCCAGAAACTCTTCAAACAATTTTCTTTCCCTGGTGGTATTCCCAGCCACGTTGCACCGGAAACCCCCGGTTCTATCCACGAAGGCGGGGAACTAGGTTATGCCCTTGTCCACGCTTTTGGTGCTGCCTTTGATAACCCTGACTTGATCGTTGCTGCTGTTGTGGGTGACGGCGAAGCTGAAACAGGTGCTTTAGCAACTAGCTGGCATTCCAACAAGTTTCTTAACCCTGTGCATGATGGGGCTGTACTGCCGATCCTCCACTTGAATGGGTATAAAATTGCTAACCCAACAGTATTGGCACGCATCAGCCATGAGGAATTAGAAAGCTTATTTGTGGGCTACGGCTACAAGCCCTACTTTGTTGAAGGTGATGATCCCGCAGATGTCCACCAGCAGATGGCGGCGACTCTAGATATAGCGATCGCAGAAATTCAAAGTATCCAAAGAGAAGCCCGCGTACATGGTTTCACTGAACGTCCCCAGTGGCCGATGATTGTCATGCGAACCCCCAAAGGTTGGACAGGGCCCAAGGAAGTAGATGGTCAAAAAACCGAAGGTTATTGGCGATCGCACCAAGTTCCCTTTGGCAATATCACCAAACAGCCAGAACACCTGAAACTCCTAGAAGATTGGATGAAGAGTTACCAACCAGAAGAACTCTTCGACGCTAACGGCACACTGATTCCAGAACTAGCAGAACTAGCCCCCAAAGGGCATCGACGCATGGGTGACAATCCCCACGCTAACGGCGGTATCTTGCTGCATGACCTGAAGATGCCCGATTTTCAAGACTATGCTGTAGATGTTTCTCAACCTGGGAAAGCGATCGCTGAAGCAACCCAAGTTGCCGGAAAATTCCTGCGGGATATCATGCAACTTAACCAAGAAAGCCGCAACTTCCGCATCGTTGGCCCCGACGAAACGGTATCGAATCGCTTAGGCGGTGTATTGGAAGTCACAGATCGGACTTGGGTAGCCGAGAAACTCCCAGAAGATGACCACCTTTCCCCCGATGGTCGGGTGATGGAAATTCTCAGCGAAACTTGTTGTCAAGGATGGTTAGAAGGCTACCTCCTCACAGGACGCCACGGATTTTTCTCTTGCTATGAGGCGTTCATCCACATCATTGACTCGATGTTCAATCAGCACGCCAAATGGCTGAAAACAACCAGAGATATTCCCTGGCGTAGACCGATTGCTTCTCTCAATTACCTACTCACCTCTCATGTTTGGCGACAAGACCATAACGGCTTTTCTCACCAAGACCCTGGTTTTATTGACCATGTAGTTAACAAAAAAGCAGAAATCGTTCGTGTTTATTTGCCCCCCGATGCCAACACTTTGCTATCGGTAACTGACCACTGCTTGAGAAGCCGCAACTATGTCAACGTCATCGTTGCTGGAAAGCAACCCGCATTGCAATATCTCAATATGGATGCTGCTATCAAGCACTGCACCAAAGGTATCGGTATTTGGGAATGGGCAAGCAATGACCAAGGCGGTGAACCAGATGTAGTGCTGGGTTGTGCTGGGGATATTCCCACCTTAGAAACCTTGGCGGCTGTAGATATTCTGCGCCAGCACTTCTCTGATTTAAAGGTGCGGGTAGTGAACGTAGTGGATTTGATGACACTACAGCCAAAAAGCGAACATCCGCACGGTTTGAGTGAAAAAGACTTTGACACAATTTTCACCACCGACAAACCGATTATTTTTGCCTTTCATGGCTATCCTTGGCTGATTCATCGCCTAACCTATCGCCAAACTAATCACAAAAATCTCCATGTGCGTGGCTACAAGGAAGAGGGAACTACCACCACTCCCTTTGATATGGTTGTGCTTAACGATCTAGATCGCTTCCATTTGGTAATTGATGTAATTAATCGCGTACCCAAGTTAGGATCTAGGGCAGCTTATGTCAAACAGCAGATGCAAGATAAGCTGATCGAACACAAGCACTACATTGAGAAGTACGGCGACGATATGCCGGAAATTCGCGATTGGAAGTGGCCGTATTAAGAAGAAGACACGCTTTTTAATTTTTTGTAATACAGAATTTCTCTAGCCCCTTTCCTATAAAGTAAGGGGGTTTTTGTCTATCATTGCGTGGTGCAATAATGTACGTTGTTATGAAACAACGTGAGTTCGACAAGTCTATATTTGACCTCTCCCCCAGCCCCTCTCCGACGCCCAGAGGGGAGCAAAAAGCGGACTTTTTCTTGCTCCTCGCTTTCCGTTTCGGAGAGGGAGGCTGGGAGGGAGAGGTTCATCGAACTCACGTTAAAACAATACGGTTCAGTGTAGATAATTGATCTTTCAAGACGCGATAAATCGCCGTCTCTACAAGGGTTTTGGGCTGATCTGAACTGTATTGCGCTATAAAATTAGGCGATCGCACACTCTACGATTCTTGGCGTGTAGCATCGTAGACTCGCACTCCGCAAGCTATCACCCACTCGTACAGAATTCAGTTATGAATTCTTCTGATAAAATCATACATCTGCAATTAACCTCGCTTTTCTCAAGAAAAATTGCAGTACCGTTTCTTCACGAGAAATAATATCTACTCTACCTTCCATTCCTAACTGAATGGGACACAGATTTTTACCTTTACCTAAAAATAGACTTTCCGGCTCAATAGTCACGTGATAAAAAGCACCTGAGACAGATGCTTTCGGATTGCTATTGGCATAAGAAGGAGATCCATTTGTATTGTTTGGGGAAGTCATGGTATCTGGAGAAATCGCCTCCACCTTACCCTTGAGAGTGCCATAATCTGGGTAGGGACAAGCACTAACCCGCATTTGAACTTGTTGACCAATTTTGAGCTTACTTTTATCTTCAGATGCCACTACTGCCTTGACAATCTGCTTTGCATGACTGGGGACAATCTGCAAGACTTCATCGCCAGGACGCACAGTTTGACCGGGGTTATGCAAGTTTATCTTAGAAATGATACCATCAGCAGTAGCAGTGATAGTGGTGTGATTAAGTTCATTTTCCACTTGCTTGAGTTCCCTATTGTCACGCTTTAGCTGTTGTTCTACTTCAATTTGTTGCTTGATCATTCCTTGCCGTTCTTTTTCTAAAGCGGCTTTGTTACTCTCACCTGCGTATTTTTCTTGGGCTATTCGCTCAGTCGCAATTTCTACTTCTGCATGACTGGGATTTAAGGCTGCTTCTGCACGTTGTTTTTTAGCGATCGCAGCTGCTACTGCTTGTTCTTGCTGTTTTGTAGCTACCTGTGATTCCTCTAATTTATCTCTAGACAATCCTTGGGCTACACTCTCATATCGCTTTTGCTTTAACTTCGCTGCATTCAAAGCTGCCCTAGTAGAATCGAGATTAGCTTGGGCTTCTTGGAATTCAGCCACAGCGGTAATTTTTTTATCCTGATATTGGCGCTGGCTAGCGCTTAATGCAGCCTTAGTAGTAGTGATAATCCGGTTAATCTTAGCAGTTTCGGCGACAATTTGACTGTTAAAAGTGTGAATTTGAGCCTTGATTTGCACTAGCTGTAACTTAGCTTGCTCAATATTAGTTTGCAGTTGGCTTTTTTTCGTTTGTAAGCGGGAGTCGTCAATAATAGCGATCGCATCTCCGGCTTTGACAACTTGATTTTCTTTGACATGAATTTGCATAACTTGGCCTTCAGTTGCCGCTTGCACAATCTGCAATTCCCCAGATGGACGGACAAATGCCTGCCCTTTCACTGTCACTTTATATTTGGCAACTGTGGCGACGGGAATCGCTAGTCCTAAAACGCAGAGAACAAAGAGTCCACCAAAGGTAATCCAACGACTAATCGGTGGGAGAAATTCATCTGTTTGAATTGGTTGTAAAAAGTCTGTGTTGTGAACGTTAACCATAGTTAGACACTTCAAAATTGAAAAATAATTAGCCAATACAGTTCATTTAAGTCCAAAACTATCATGTAGAGACGCGATCTATCGCGTTTGAAAGACTCAAAGTTACATCATCCAAAAAGTCTAAATGCTCTCCATCAACTTGTCGTAGATCTTCTACTGTCCCTTGAATTTTTAACCGTCCTTGTTCTAAAAAAATAATCCAATCTGCACGCTGAATCACTCTAGGACGATGACTAATAAAAATAGTGGTTTTACCCTGGCGATTCTCTAAAAGCCTATCTAGTATTTGTGCTTCACTCACTGGATCGAGAGCGCTGGTAGACTCATCTAAAATTAAAATAGGTGGGTTAGTAACTATGGCTCTAGCTATAGCTAGTCTTTGCTTTTGTCCACCAGAAAGATTAGCCCCAAATTCTCCTAAGACAGTTTGATATTTATCAGGTAGTTCCCTGATAAAATCGTCAGCACCAGTAATTTGACAGGCGATAATAATGTCTCGAAAACTAAGGTGAGGATAACTAAATTGAAAATTATCCAGAATAGATCGACTCCAAAAATGGGCTTCTTGTGGTATTAAAACCACCTGTTGCCGCAAACATTCCAAAGATATATCTTGCTGGTTATAAAAACCATAGCGAATATTGCCTGATTGAATTGTATATAAACCAGGAATCAATTTTGCTAGGGTACTTTTCCCACAGCCAGATTTACCAATGAGAGCAATTGCTTTTCCTCCAGGAATAGTTATGGAAAAATCTTGTAGTAACTCAACTCTCCCTGTGTGGTGAAAATTAATTTCAGAGCAAGTAATATCTATATTTCCAGGAATCTCTACCCACTGCTTTTTAACATCATTTTCATCTTCTGGGGTAGCATCAATAACTTCTGTCAGACGTTGAATAACTATTTGGGAAGTGATAAACTCATCTACTAAATCAATAGCAGAACTCAAAAAGCCGAGAAAATTGCTACTCATGCCGTTATAAGCAATCAATTGTCCGATTGTTAAAGTCCGATTAATTACTAAATAGCTACCAATCCAGAGAATACCAATATTAATAAATGTTGAAAGAATACTAGTAAGAGTGCTGCTGTAAAGTCCTAGCTGCATAGTACTCCAGCCCAAGTTAGCCAGACGACCAAAATTTCCTTGGTATTCTTCCCAGGCTTGGGGTGTAGCTTGGGTAGTTTTTAAGACTTGTACTCCCCGAAATGTTTCTACCAAAAAGCCTTGGTTTTCTGTACCAGAAACAATCATATTGCGGGTTTTCTGTCGCAGTGCTGGTAAGAAAAGTAAGTTAACAGCCGTCACAATGAGAAATGCAACTATAGAAGCTAGAGTTAACTCCCAAGTGTAAAAAAGCATAAAGCCCAAAGAGACTACAGCAATAAAAAATTGACTGGGTAATCCGAGGACAATTTGGGAAACTAAGTTATTGATAGCGTGAACGTCTGCAATGCGGCTGACTACCTCCCCACTGCGTCGTCCTTCAAAATAAGATAGGGGTAAATGTAAGAGTTTGCGCCCGTATTCTAGAATTAGTCCTAATTGCAATCTTTGACCGAAATAGCCGATGAGGTGCGATTGTACTAAACCAATGGCACTTTTAATTAAATTCAGGGTGATAACGCCAATAGCAACGGTGGTTAATAGTTGAGTATCTCCGCGGACTAGGACATCATCGGTGAGTAGTTGCATCATGAAGGGAGATGCAAGGGAAAGTAGACCGATCGCAATGTTGAGGGAAATCGCTTGGGCAATAATAAAGCGATAAGGATAAACCCGTTGCAAATAACGTCCAAAACCGCCAATTTGATCTGATTCTTGTTGATAAAAGCGGCTTTCATCGGGAAGGAGTAGCAGCATCACCCCATTATTCCAACCTTTAATTAACTCCTCGTGAGTCAAGTAACGGATACCAACACCAGGATCGCCAATTACATATTTTTTCCCTTTTTGTCCGTATAATACTACCCAGTGGTAGCCTTTCCAGTGAATAATCGCAGGTAGAGGAGCTTGATCTAATTGGTTGATGAGTTGAGGAGTGGCTTTAACTTGCCGACTATGGAATCCCAGGGCTTCTGCACCCCGCCTTAATCCCAATAGCGTAGTTCCTCTCGCCCCAGTACCAACAGCTTCCCGCACTCGGTTAAGGGTAAATGTGCGTCCGTAGTGTTGGGAAATCGTGGCTAAAGTGGCGGCACCACAATCTTCTTCACTGTGTTGAAGGACAATTTTGTATTTCATTTACAGACGCAATTATTGGGGCGAAAATACAGTGAAAGAAATTGACTTGACTATATGACTCATATTTGATTTCTGAAAAAACTCAGTACAACTAAGAAGCCTTCTTGACTGTTGCCTGTTGCCTATTCCCTATTGCCTGGCTACGCAAATTAGTTCAGAAATCAAAGCGGATTCCTATATATTGAATGAGGATTTACGCAGAAAATTTTTATTGTCCGTGAAAAAAGAGGTTAAGAGCGATCGCTATTATCTAACTCTGTAGGGAAGGTTCAGCAAATCAGTTATTACTAAAATCAACAATTGATTTATCAAACCCGTCCAGATATCAGCAAGCCGTACTTAACAGTAACGATTTATGCTTCTATTACTTGTTCTCCAACTTCTGTCTTGAACAAATGCAAAGTTAGCCTGCTGGGCAGATCCTGATGATAATGTTTCATCGTCTTTTTCTTCGTCATTTTCTTTGTCTTCTCCTACCTTTGGTGGCGATCCCTCAAAAGTAGACATTTCTTTATTCAACACATTGACGGATTGACCACCAGAAATAATTTCTGCCGCTTGTTCATCAATTTCTTCTACCAGAGTAATTTTTTCTAAAATACTCTGGTTGTTTAACAAGGTTTTTTCACTGGTAATAGCCATTTAAGTTTCTCCTGAAATTTAGTCTAATCCATTGGTAGTCAATTCAAAAGTTAGGGGAGACCGCAAAAAAAAGATACCAGCCGTGTTTTAGGATTATTCGTTGTGTGGCGTAAAGCTAGATGTTGATGGCTGGTATCTTTTTTCAGGGCAAGCGCCTTATTGAGAATGCAGAGATTAACGCGAAAATCTGTAACCCATTAGGATAGCTGACACCTGTGCAAATGGGTTGCTCTTACGATTGACTCCTCACAAAAAAAGTTTTTTTGCCAACCCTAAATAATCTGAATTTTCAGATTAAATTACCCAACGCAATAGAGATTAATACGATGGGAATTATACGAATTGGTTTGAAATTCATATTGTTGAGCATCGCTCAGATCATATCCTTTCGGTCTTACTACTCTGTCTCGAGTATCTCGATCAAATTTAATGCTCCCACCCAAATTAGTACGAATTTTATGTTCTTGACCGGGTTGTATTACAGATTCTACGCCATCCATTGTGTAGCCAATTGGCTCCGATGTCGCATTTCTAATCCTAAATTTCTCATAGCCACCAGAAATTATTTCCGCAGCTTGTTCGTCTATTTCTTCACCCAAAGCAAAATTTTGTAAGATGCTTTGGTTGTTTAACAGGGCTTTTTCTTTTGTGATAGCCATTTGATTTTCTCCTAAAAGTTGGTGTTTAGGGAGTACGCATTTCAGAGATTAAAAAAGTGGAACCCAGAAAATTATATTTCCTCCCCTTGGCAAGAGGAGGCTTAGGGGGGATTCCTCTAAAGATGGTGTACACTTACACTGAGACAGGCTTTAAAATTTCCCTATGAGTTAAGTCATGGGTTAATTTTTCCACATAACGCCAAAAATCAGATTAGTGTATTATCGAATAGTTATTCCCGTGGTGATCATTGCAACCGTTGCCTTTGTCAGGACGTTGAGGATGGCAACCGTAACCTTTCTCAGGACGTTGAGGATAGCAACCGTAACCTTTCTCAGGACGTTGAGGATAGCAACCGCAACCGCCAGAAATTATTTCAGCAAATTGTGCATCAAGTTCTTCAACCAAAGCAAAATTTTGCAAGATACTTTGGTTGTTTAACTGGGCTGTTTCCACTGTCATAGCCATGTGACTTTCTCCTAAAGTTAGTGTTTAGGAAATACGCTCAATATTTATCACCCATAACCGCCGATAGGTTAGGTATTGTTGATAGATAGATAATATGTAAATCTCACCTATACGGCGTTTATCCTTAATGTCATAGAAGACTAACAGTTCCCAAGCAGTAGTCTTTCTTGCAGAGTAGACATAAAGGCAAAACAAAAGCTATCTCTATTCAGAATAATAGAAGTTAACTTTTTAGCGTCAGGATTTATTTCCAGAGGATGAGACGAACTCCCATGTCCTTAATATATGATGAAAAGAATATTTGTAAATACGAATTCTACAAACTTTATTTTTTCTTTTGCTTTTCACAGAATCTGAAAGATCCCTTTATAAACATCTCCCCTACCCAGGGTAAACCCATCTAATTCTTTTTTTGACAACATCTAAATTTATGTGAATAGATAAAAAGGAAAGTATTAGTAGGTTTATATCAATGTAATAGATGTATGCAAAGAAGGTTTGATAGTAAATGCGTTTCTATAAAAATCGATAAGCTTATTCCCGCCCAATTTTGAGTGCTGGATTGAGCGTGTAATAAATTCTCGTTCCCTAAAAGAGGTATTGCAGATTATCCTTCTTTAATAGCTTTTGCGAGAATAAAAACTTACACAAATGCTTTTGCATAAGTTTTTCACTTTGCAGTGAGAAGTACTTTAAGTTACTTAACGCATCCAAGGCTACCCACTTGCACGGTTAGCGCTAGGATAGCTATGTATTTTATTAAAGTATAAATATGGCTCAAATTTTTTACGTAAATCCAGCATCGGGAAGCGATACCAGTGCAGGTAGCCAACAAGCCCCCTTCAAAACTATTACCCAAGCCCTCAAGGTGGCTACTGTTGATACCAAGATTCAACTAGCAGATGGTAATTACAATGCTGCTAGCGGTGAAGTCTTTCCATTAACGATCGCATCTGGGGTGACAGTGGTGGGTAATGAAACCAACAAAGGCGATCGCATTTTGATTGAAGGGAGTGGTAATTATCTAAGCCGTACTTTTGCTGGTCAGAATGTCACATTTGTGCTTCTGGATAAAGCTGCACTCCGGGGCGTGACTGTAACAAATCTGGCTAGCCGTGGTAGTGGTGTCTGGATTGAATCAACTACCCCTACTGTAGCTAATAGCACCTTTAAAAACTGTAAGCGAGAGGGAGTATTTGCTACAGGCGAGGCTAACCCAGTTATTCTAGGTAATGTTTTCAGTGAGAATGCAGCCAATGGAATTGCGATCGCTAAAAATTCCAAAGGACAAATTGAAAATAATACCTTCTTCAAAACAGGTTTTGGCATCGCTATTAGTGATACTGCATCACCCATCCTTCGAGATAACAGAATTTACGAAAACCGTTCTGGAATCGTCATCTCTGGTAGTTCTCGTCCTCTATTACGTAATAATGTCAGTGAAAATAACACTGATGATGGCATCACAGTAATTGGAACTGCCCTACCGGATATCGGTAGTACTAATAATCCAGGAGGCAATACTCTACGCAATAACGGTAAATTTGATTTGCAAAATGCCAGTTCCAATAAGCTGGTTTCTCTAGGAAATAAAATAGATGCGTCTAAAGTCACTGGAAATGTAGAGTTTGCAGATAGTTCGGTTCCAACACCAACACCCACGCCAACACCGACACCGACACCAACCCCTACTCCCACACCAACGCCAACGCCAACACCAACGCCAACTCCCACACCAACCCCAACTCCCACACCAACGCCAACGCCAACGCCAACTCCCACGCCAACTCCAACACCAACACCTACTATCGAATTAACCGATATTGCGAATCATTGGGCAGGTGGGTTTATTCGGGAATTAGTCAAATTGGGGATAATTAACGGTTTTCCCGATCGCACATTTAAACCCGATGCAACCATGACACGGGCACAATACGCCGCATTACTGGTAAAAGCTTTCAACCCATCGCCCAACCGCGCAGTGATCAAATTCAAAGATGTACCAGCAGACTTCTGGGCATCTAAAGTTATTGAACAGGCATATCAAGGTTCATTTCTCTCTGGTTTTCCTGACAATACCTTTGGCCCTAACAAAAATATTCAGCGCGTGCAAGTGATTGTCTCTCTGGTAAATGGACTGAAGTTATCTGCTGATGGTACAGCAAACATCAAAGTTTTTGATGACCAAGCCAAGATTCCTGAATATGCCAAGGATGAGGTAATAAAAGCTATAGACAAGGAAATTATTGTAAATTACCCGAACCTGAAACAACTCAATCCTACCCGCGATGCTACACGCGGCGAAGTAGCGGCGATCGTGTATCAAGCTTTGGTAGATGCTGGTAGTGTAGCAGCAATCAACTCGCCTTATATAGTGACTGCTTGATTTGTCATTTGTCATTTGTCATTTGTCATTGGTCATTGGTCATTGGTCGAGTTTTTTGGTACATACCTGGCCCGAAGTTAGGGAAAAAATTTTCTTGACTTCGGATGCCCATGCTTTGGTGCAAAGTAGATAGAGGAAAAGAGCGATCGCCACCAATATTTGCTATCTGCTGCTTATCATGGTGTTTTTTCTTGCTCCTTAACCGAGCAGTTTTGGCATTATTGGCATTTTGCCGCCTTCTGTACTTATTACCTTCTTCGAGTAATAGAATTAGTAACGAAGCCTTTGTAAAGCCTTCAACTATCAAAATGTGAAGCTTTAGTAGCAGATTTTACCAAGTGTAGAAAAACAAAAATCTGTATTCAAAGTAAGCTTGTAGCATATAAAACGCTTGTAAGATTTTTATGACTTCCCGGATTCGCTTTTTAATGTGTCCTCCTGACCACTACGATGTGGACTATGTGATTAATCCTTGGATGGAAGGGAATATTCACAAATCATCGCGCGATCGCGCCGTGGAACAGTGGAAAGGACTACACCAGATTCTTAAAGAACACGCCATTGTAGACTTAGTACCACCTGAAAAAGGTTGGCCTGATTTGGTTTTTACCGCCAACGCTGGCTTAGTACTAGGAGATACTGTCGTCCTCAGTCGCTTTTTACATAAAGAACGCCAGGGAGAGGAGCCTTTCTTCAAACAATGGTTTGAGGAAAATGGTTATACAGTTAATGAACTTCCTAAAGATTTGCCCTTTGAGGGAGCAGGAGATGCACTGCTAGATCGGGAAGGACGCTGGTTATGGGCGGGATACGGTTTCCGCTCGGAATTAGATTCTCACCCTTATCTAGCTAAATGGTTGGATATTGAGGTTCTCTCCCTGCGACTCATCGACGAACGTTTCTATCACCTGGATACCTGTTTTTGTCCCTTAGCAAATGGCTATTTGCTGTACTATCCAGGCGCTTTTGATTCTTACTCCAACCGCTTAATTGAAATGCGAGTCGCACCCGAAAAGCGAATCGCCCTTGCTGAAGCCGATGCAGTCAACTTCGCTTGTAATGCGGTGAATGTGGACAGCATTGTGATCATGAACAAGGCTAGTGATGCTTTGAAAACCCGCCTTGCAGATGTAGGTTTCCAAGTGCTGGAAACACCGCTAACAGAATTTCTCAAAGCTGGTGGTGCGGCTAAATGCTTAACTTTGCGGGTAACAGAGCCAGTTAGAGATGAAATTCATGCCAATGTCTCGGTAGAAAGCCGTATCATTCGCATGGAAGGACATTTGCTGGATGCTGGCTTAATTAACCGCGCTTTGGATTTGATTATAGATGCCGGGGGAAGTTTCCAAGTTTTGAATTTCAACTTGGGAGAACAACGGCAAAGTACTTCAGCCGCAGAGGTGAGGGTATCAGCACCATCTCATGAGGTGATGGAAGAAATCATCTCCCTATTGATTGATTTGGGTGCAGTAGATTTACCCCATGATGAGCGAGATGCAATTTTGGAGCCTGTGATCCAAAATGGGGTTGCGCCTGATGATTTCTACGTCAGTACAATTTATCCTACCGAAGTCCGAATTAAAGGTCAGTGGGTGAAGGTAGAAAATCAGCGGATGGATGGCGCGATCGCAATTACTCAAACTCCCTCTGGCTTAGTCGCTCAGTGTAAAATATTACGCGATTTAGAAGTTGGCGAACAGGTAATTGTAGATGTGTTAGGTATCCGCACTATCCGCAAAACTGAATCACGCGAACAACGCAGCACCCAAGAATTCAGCTTTATGTCAGCGGGCGTTTCCAGCGAACGGCGCGTGGAATTAGTCGTTGAGCAAGTAGCTTGGGAATTGCGTAAAATCCGCGATGCTGGCGGTAAAGTAGTTGTCACGGCTGGCCCCGTGGTGATTCACACTGGTGGCGGCGAACATCTGGCGCAACTAGTTCGGGAAGGATACGTACAGGCGTTGCTTGGTGGAAATGCGATCGCAGTTCACGACATCGAGCAAAATATCATGGGCACTTCCTTGGGTGTAGACATGAAGCGGGGTGTCGCCGTTCGTGGTGGACACCGCCATCACCTCAAGGTAATTAATAGTATCCGCCGTTATGGCAGCATTCCCAAAGCTGTGGAAGCGGGGGCGATTAAAAGTGGCGTGATGTATGAGTGTGTCCACAATAACGTGCCTTTTGTGCTTGCGGGATCGATTCGGGATGACGGGCCTTTACCTGATACCGTAATGGATTTGATTAAAGCACAGGAAGAATATGCCAAACACCTAGAAGGTGCAGAGATGATTTTGATGCTGTCATCGATGTTGCACTCAATTGGCGTGGGGAATATGACTCCGGCTGGTGTGAAAATGGTGTGTGTCGATATTAATCCAGCTGTAGTAACTAAATTAAGCGATCGCGGTTCCGTAGAATCGGTAGGTGTAGTAACAGATGTAGGATTGTTCCTCAGTCTGTTGATTCAGCAGTTGGATAAGTTGACAAGTCCGTATGTAAATAAGGTAGGTTAAGAAAACGTAGACGCAAAGACGCAGACAAAGGGAAATGACAAGAGTAGCTTTCAGTGAAGAGTTGCAGATTAATTGGGTCAGTTTTATAGCTGATTTCTTGTTGGTAGGAATGGTTTTTGGCCCGCCTATCGCTCCCTTTTTGGCTGCGTCTGGAGTGTCTTTGCTTCCTGGGATTGCGGACATCATTTATTTCATGGGTAATCATGTCTGTCCGCAACCAGAGATGGGGTTAGATTTAGCACCACCGTTTATTATGGCTGTGTGTATGCGCTGCTACGGCACTGTCACGGGTTTACTGATTACTCGTCTGTTGTATGGGGTAACTGGTGGTAAAGGATTTTACTGGTTAAGTCAGTATGGTTGGAGTGGTGCTGCTTTAGCCAGTGTGTTGATGATGGCTTATCCTTTAGAGTTGGCAGCACAGGTTTTAGGTTGGTGGAGTTTTAATAACTATCTGGTTACGCCTTTTGGGTTGATTACAGGTTTAGCGTGGGGATTGTTTACCATGCCTATTTTGCACAGGTGGCAGGGTGCTAAAACTAGTTTGAACCAATTGTAGATTTTGTCACACAACTTGTAGAGTGGATTAATTTTTGCAAAATGTAATATCCGATGGGTTGCCGGGTGTCACTCAATACGGTTCGGATAAGCATTTTTCATTTTCCTTGTGGTCTGGGGAAAGGGTAAGGGGTAAAGGGTAAAGGATGTATTCAAAACCTTTCCCCTTTTCCCTTTCCCCTTTAACCGAACCGTATTGGGGTGTCACTCAGAAGCCCCCGCCGTCCTCGAAGAGGCGGCGCGGGGAGTATGTCACATGTTGCAATTGCGTGAGTACCCTTAAATTTACCTCTTAACTAGTGCTTTTTTACTCCAATTTGGTAGATAATAGAACTCAGTATGAGCAAAAATAGAGAACTCATATTTCAGGAGCTTTAATGACTAGACGTATTACCAGTGCTGTAAATTCACTAGTGACAAACTTATCCCGACGAAATGCACTTCTGTGGCTTGGAGGTAGTGGAGTAACTACCGCCTTGATGGTGGCAACACAAAATGAAGTGAGCGCTAAAGACAAGCAAGAGTTGAAATTGGTGAACCCACCAACCTTATATAATCCAACCCAAAATGGTTATAGTCATATAGCTATTACACCAGCAAGGGCGAGAACCGTCTATATTTCTGGTCAATTTGGTTCGGATTTACAAGGTAATCTTGTCTCCGCTGACTTTGAAAAGCAGTTAATACAGGCTTTTAAAAACCTCCGTTATGCCTTAGCAGCGGTTGGTGCACAGCCACAAGATGTAGCAAAAACTACTGTTCTTATAGTGGATTACAACCAAAATAAATTGATCCCGTTAGGACGTGAAATTGGGAATTTTTGGGGGAATAAACCACCAGCAAACACTCTTATTCCCGTTCCTAGACTTGCACTTGACGGTATGTTGTTTGAAATTGATGCTTATGCGGTAATTCCAGAAAAGCGTGGTTGAAAAAGAGGCAAGAGAGCAAGGAGCCTCTCCATTAATAATAGTCTGCCTCTTTGGTCTGACTACAAAACTTCACTAAAAATTCCAGCAGGTGATAGTAGTCTGTCAATAAATAATTGATGGATAAATTCCCTGTAGAGACGGCGATTTATCGCGTCTCTCTAACTTGGCTCTTTAAAAGTTAAAGGGAAAGAGCGAAAGGTTTTAATCTCTTTCCCTTTAATCTTTCTCCAGCCCTAACAAGGGCATTTTTGGATTGAAAAATTATTAGATTATAGCAATTTGCGAAAATAATGTGACAGATGCGTAGGTTGAGTTAAACGTAGTGAAATCCAACTAAATTAAGGTTTTTAACGTTGGATTTAGTTCTTCAATCCAACCTACATCTGCCGCAATCATTTTTTAAAAAAGTACTATTTTTTGCAGTTTACTACTGAAAACCTCGACACTTTTGTGTGGGGTATTTTATGTCTGCATTTGATGCCTTAAAATTTTGTCTCCACTGCTGGACTTTAGAAATAACGTCTGGATAAATTTGCTTGTCACCGATTTTTATCAATAGCCTGGGAATTTTAAATCTAAAGTTAACTCACAGTAATATTTACCAATAAAAATTAAATTACTGTTACTAAATTGGGAACAATAAGTTTAGAAATAACTAGGATTTAGCAATATGTTCAGCACTCATGTTAGTATTTCTGGATATCAAGTCATTGAAGAAATCTACAATGGTTCGAGAACTATAGTTTATCGGGGGTATCGAGAAACTGACTCATTACCTGTAGTGATCAAACTGCTGAAAAATCCATATCCCTCCTTCAATGAACTGGTGCAGTTTCGCAATCAATACACCATTGCCAAAAATCTCAACTCATCCCTAATCATCCAAACTTACAGCCTGGAGGTATATCAAAATGGCTATGCGTTGGTGATGGAAGATTTTGGCGGCATTTCTCTCAAAGATTATTTTACTCGTGAACATACGCGAGATATCAGGTTTTTACAAGAGTTTTTGCAAATAGCGATCGCACTGTGTAACGCCTTAGAGATACTCTATAGTCAGCGCATTATTCATAAAGACATCAAACCGAGCAACATCTTAATTAATCCTGATTCCAAACAAGTTAAATTAATCGACTTTAGTATTGCCTCTCTATTACCAAGAGAAACGCAAACGCTAATCAGTCCCAATGTGTTAGAAGGAACACTAGCTTATATTTCTCCAGAACAAACAGGGAGAATGAATCGGGGGATTGACTACCGAACTGATTTTTATTCGCTTGGCGTAACTTTCTACGAGTTACTCACAGGAAAGTTACCTTTTCAATCAAATGAAGCAATGGAGTTGGTGCATTCTCATATTGCTAAAATAGCCCCCTTAATATATAAAATTAACTCACAAATACCGCCTGTAATTTCAGATATTGTCAGCAAATTGATGGCAAAAAATGCTGAAGATCGCTATCAGAGTATATTCGGATTGAAGTATGATTTAGAAACTAGTTTGTCTCAACTGAAGACAACAGGACAAATTGAAAGTTTCCCCATTGCACAACGGGACATGTGCGATAGATTTATTATCCCTGATAAACTCTATGGTCGAGAATTAGAAGTAGAAACCTTACTACAAGCATTTGAAAATGTCAGTTTAGGGGCAACAGAAATAACACTGGTAGTTGGATTTTCCGGGATTGGTAAAACTGCGGTTGTTAACGAAATCCATAAACCTATTGTTCGTCAACGCGGTTATTTTATCAAAGGTAAATTTGACCAATTTAATAAAAATATTCCTTTTTCCGCATTTGTCCAAGCTTTCCGTAATTTTATGGAGCAGCTATTAGCAGAAAGCAGTATTCAAATACAAGAATGGAAGAATAAAATTATTCAAGCATTAGGTGAAGACGGACAGGTAATTATTGAAGTCATTCCTGAATTAGAAAGAATTATTGGCAGACAACCACCTGCACCAGAATTATCAGGTAACGCAGCACAAAACCGATTTAATTTATTATTTCAAAAATTTCTCCAAGTATTTACAACTAAAGAACATCCCTTAGTCATATTCTTAGATGACTTACAGTGGGTAGATTCGGCATCATTGAAACTGATGCAATTATTAATGAATGAAGCTAATCAGGGATATTTATTGTTAATTGGTGCGTATCGAGACAATGAAGTATTTCCCGCACATCCGTTGATGGTGATGTTGGATAAAATTCACAAAACAGGTGTAACTGTCAATAGGTTAATTCTGAAGCCGCTTAACCAATTACAATTAAATCAACTTGTAGCTGATACGTTAAATTGTGCAGAAAGTGTGGCATTATCTCTTTCACAATTGATTTATCGTAAAGCTCAAGGTAATCCATTTTTCGCAACTCAGCTTCTCAAATCATTATATCAAGATAAACTGATTCAATTCAATTTCGTAGAGGGATGTTGGCAATGTGACATTTCCCAAATAAATCAACAAACTCTCGCAGATGATGTTGTTGAATTTATGGTATTTCAATTACGAAGACTACCAGAATCAACTCAACAACAATTGAAGCTAGCTGCTTGTATTGGAAATCAGTTTGATTTAAAAACATTAGCGATTGTTTCTAAACAATCGGAGGTAGAAACCGCAGATTGCTTGTGGAAGGCTTTGCAAGAAGGGCTGATTTTGCCGCAAAGTGAGGTTTATAAGTTTTTTGTTGGTTCAGAAAATCAAGCAGCTACTCAAGAACATTCTGAGATGGTTGTATATAAATTTTTACACGATCGCGTCCAGCAAGCTGCATATTCACTCATTCCAGAAGCAGAAAAACAGTCAACACACCTGCAAATTGGGCGATTATTATTGCAAAATACACCTCCAGAGCAACAAGAGTCAGGAATTTTTGCGATCGCTAACCAATTCAATTACGGACTGGATTTATTAGAGGAACCTGGTGAACGAGAACATCTAGCACGGTTAAATCTGATAGCTGGTTGTAAAGCCAAGAACTCCACTGCTTATGCGACAGCAGTTGAGTATTTAAAAGTGGCGATGCTTCTATTACCGATAAATGCTTGGCAAAGTAGCTACGATTTAGCCCTTGCTGTTTACGAATCTGCGGCTGAAGCAGAATATCTCAATACAAACTTTGAGTCATCAAAATCATTAGTAGAGATTATCCTCAAAAACGCTAAATCTCCGTTAGAAAAAGTTCGTACATACGAGATTCAAATCCAATCTTATACAGCGCAAAATAAATTCGTTGAAGCAATCGCTACAGGTAGAGAAGCACTCCAATTACTAGATTTGACGTTACCTGAAGAAGGTAATTCTCAAATGATTTTTGATGAACATCACCAGTTGCAACAAATGTTGCTTCATCAATCAATTGCAGCATTGGCAGATTTGCCAGAAATAACCGATCCCCAAAAATTAGTTGCACTCCGCATTTTATCAGGTTTGTTTGCCCCGGTTTATATAGCCAAACCGATGTTATTGCCGCTCAAGATTTTTACAATGATCCGAATTTGCATCCAGTATGGCAACTCACCACAGGCAGCTGTTGCTTACAGTCTCTACGGATTATTTTTGTGCAGTATTGGTGCAATTGAAGATGGGTATAACTTTGGAAAACTGGCAGTACAACTTTTAGATAAATTTCAAACCAAAGAGCTGAAAAGCAGAGTTTATCTCACATTTAGCCTGTTTATTAAACACTGGAAAGATTCAATTAAATCCACATTAAGTTTATTTTTGGATGGATTGCAAAGTGGATTAGAAACCGGAAATTTAGAATATGTTGGCTATTGCGCCAATTGCTATTGTCAATTTCTCTTTTGGAGTGGAGAAAACCTAGAAAATGCTGTGTCAGAGGCAGATAAATATTGCGAACTAATGCAGCAGATTAAACAAGAGGTATCTCTCGTTTGGGGAAATATTTGGCGGCAGACGGTTCTAAATTTACAAGGAGAAACGATCAATCCCTGCTGTTTAACTGGTAAGCATTTTCACGAAGTAGAAATGTTGCCAAATTTGATTGAAACTAACAATATCAATGGTATTTGTTATGTCTATCTGGCAAAAACGCTACTAGCTTATCTTTTTGGTGAATACGAATCTGCTTGGGAATATTCCCAAAAATTTGAGCAGTATGAACAGGGAGCAGCAGGCTTATTAATTGTTCCTTTGCGGAATTTCTATCAATCTCTGAGCTTGTTAGCCCTTTGTTCTCAGGTAAATGAAGCGCAGAAACAGCTTTATCTCCAGAAAGTAGCCCAAAACCAAGCAAAAATGCAAGAATGGGCAGATCATGCACCAGTCAATTATCAGCACAAGTACAATTTAATTTTAGCTGAACAAGCTCGTGTAACCGGCGATCGCTTACAAGCCGCAGATTATTATGAAATTGCTATCCAAGAAGCGATCGCCAATGACTATGTTCAAGAAGTTGCGATCGCTAATGAACTTGCTGCCAAATTTTACCTAGAGTGGGGTAAAGAAAAAGCCGCAGAAGGATATCTGCAACAAGCATATTACAGTTATGCCCGTTGGGGAGCAAAAGCCAAAACTGATGACTTGGAAAAACGCTATCCCAAATTACTCAAATCCATTTTGCAACAGCAAGAATTCAACTTCAGTCCCTTAGAAAGCATAGCCAGCATTTCCCGTACATCAACTTACGCTACCAGCAGTACTAATATTTCTGATGCTCTAGATTTAACCTGCATTCTCAAAGCCGCTCAAACCATCTCCAGTTGTATCGAATTAGACGTACTAATCAGCAGTCTCACTCGCATTATCCTAGAAAATTCTGGTGCGAAAACGTCTGTATTAATTCTTCCTCAAGAAGATATTTGGCAAGTGCGGGCAATTACCTTTATCGATCAACAGTCAAATTCTCAGACTGATGTCAAAACCATTCTTGATTCACAACTACTAGATGCTTGCCAAAATATTCCTAGAAAACTGATCAACTACGTTAAAAATACCCAAGAAACCGTCATCATAGACAATTGTAAAACAAGTATTCCTGGTGTAATTGGGGAATATATGCTCCTACATCAACCTCAAAGTGTTTTATGTACGCCCATTATTAACCAAGGTCATTTGGTGGGGATTCTCTACCTAGAAAATCAACTGAATCAAGGAGTATTTACTAGTAACCGTTTACAAGTGATTAACCTACTATCTTCTCAAGCGGCAATAGCCTTAGAAAATGCTCGACTTTATCAGCAAGCTGGGCAAGCTTTACAAGATTTGCAACAAGCTCAATTACAAATTGTGCAAAGTGAAAAGATGTCTGCATTGGGTAACTTAGTTGCTGGGGTAGCTCATGAAATGAATAATCCTCTTGGTTTTATTGCTGCGAGTCTCCAACAAGCTAAACCAACATTGATTGATGTTACCAAACACTTAAAACTATATGAACAAAGGTTTCCTAGCCCTGGAGATGAAATTATTACCCATGCCGAAGAAATCGATTTGGAATATAGCTTAGAAGATTTGCCTAAGATGATTGATTCGATGACGATAGCCTGTGACAGGCTCAAAAATATTAGCACCAGTTTACGTACTTTCTCTCGTGCCGATAGAGATTACAAAGTACCATTTAACATCCATGAAGGCATTGATAGTACAATTCTAATTTTAAAACATCGTCTCAAAGCCAATGATAGGCGTCCGGCAATTGAAGTAGTTACTGAGTATGGTAAATTCCCCCAAATCGAATGTTTCCCAGGACAATTGAATCAAGTATTTATGAACATTTTAGCAAATGCTATTGATGCATTAGATGAATCAAACACAGGTCGGAGTTTTGAGGAGATAACAGTTAATCCAAACCAAATTAAAATTAGCACTTCTTTAAAAGAAAACCAAGTTGAGGTGAAGATTGCTGATAATGGTAAAGGTATGAATGAATCAGTTAGACAAAAAATATTTGACCACTTGTTTACCACTAAAGGTGTTGGTAAAGGAACGGGATTAGGATTAGCGATCGCTCGACAAATTATAGTAGAAAAACATGGTGGCTCAATCGAATGTAATTCCTCTACAGAGCACGGTACAGAATTTGTGATCTTAATTCCAGCTCGACATGAAGCGGTAAATGTTGATACTTTTGCAAATTCCTGATCTGCTATTGAAAGCACTCTTGATTCCCAAATTTACCCCTAGTTCACAAGAGCATAAGTGGGGGATATGAGGGTGCGAACTCAATGGAACAATAATGCCGGATACTATCAAATTTACCACTGTGACGGAGCCGTAGTTGTTGGCTAAAATACTACTTTCACCACTGTCCTGAATTATCTTCTTGTTGCAAACCAATTAACTGTCGCCGCTTCCAAGCATAGTGAAGAATATTAATTCCTAATTCCTGAGCTGTACGAATAGTCAATCTGGGTAAACTCAAATCTCTGTCCAGTCCCCAAGCAGTTGCTAAATCTCCAATTGCTAAAATAATTCCTCCACCAATTAACAGTTTTATCTGTTGTTGATTAACCATTGGCAAAGCAGCAAATAAGAAAGGTTTTGTCCTTAAAGGATGACTTCGCTGCAATTCTTCTAAAGGTCTTAAAGGACTCTCTAACTGTTGTGCTAAGGCTTGAGTACTCTCAATTAGAGCATTAGCATTTGTTGGTGCATCAACAAAAAGCACACCACCTAAATTTAAGTAATTTCTGAGGGATTCAAATTCGAGACTATTTAAAGAAATTGCTTGTCCACCTGTGAGATAAAGGATGTCATAGTCTTGGATATTTTCTCCTAAAGAAACCTGGCCTGGTTCATCAGCCCCTCGCAAACTTGGGTACAGGGGTTCTACTGCTTGTAACAAATATGAAAGGCTGAAAAAATTACGCGCACATTCAGGATCGCTATGAGTCGCCTGCGCCATACATACAAGTGCTTGAGGACGCATTTGTGCCTGACGACGATAGCGCAAATCAATATTATTATATCCAGGGAAAAAAGCATCCGCAGGTTGGGTAATGTCAGTATGTCCTGGTTGTAGGAGTATTCGACATATTTCTATTTCTGAACTAGCTGGTGTAGAGTTTATTTGGTCAATTCGATAAGTCTCTTGAACAACATCTCTTTGCTGTCCGCGCCGCAATTCATCGGGGTCTACATAGCTAACTACTAAGTAGATCATCAGCGGTTCAGAACTTACTACTTCTAAATCGATGGGAAAATCATAAGAAGTCGGTACAACAATTAGATTACCTGCTAAATCAATTGCAATCCCAGGTTGAATTTGTACCCAACGTCCATCTCGATATCTAGCTTCAACTTGGCTTGGGGCAGTCACATCTCGCACGCCCAAACCGCACACAATTCCCGGTTGGTTTAAACTTTGATATTGAGCATTTTGCCGATTCCGGTGATATTCATGGGCTGTGCGCCAGCGTTCCGCATTGATTAGTAACCCGTCTGCGGCTTGCAAGCGTTCAAAAGATTTAATTGGTGGAGGTGGGAAAGGATGAGACATAGTAATTTTAGATTTTGGATTTTAGATTTTGGATTAAATTTTACTTTATTGTGAATTATTTAATTAGAGGGATTTTCGATAGATAATTCATAGGTGCAAAAAGCGGGTTTTTCTTGCTCTATAATTCTTTGGATAAGTTCTTCGTTGATGATGCCACTAGAAATGTTGGAACGCAAACGCACTATAAAATGATATGGTTGCCCACCTGCTAAAACGGCATTTCCTAATTGTGCATCTCCTATAATGAAACTTGGGCCAAAAGGTTCTGTAATACTAATATGTTTATCGGCTTCATTAGGTAAATGTTCGTCTAGCGGCAAACCAGTATAAAGATGTAAATAGAGACGCAATCCTTTACGAGTTCCTCGCCAGCGATAAAGTTCTACAGCCCGGCGAATTAAACGCCGTTGTTGCTGGAGATCCCAAACAGAATCTACTTGCCAAGCAACCCAATGAGCCATAAAGGGTAGTAGTGCTTGCGGTGCTGTCAAGGGATCGAGGTTTGCCCACATGACATTGTAACTATTAACTATTGGTTGAAAAGCTTGCTCAAATATCTTCATGAAGCGACCAATAAAATCCACTTCCCGATACAAAATTGGCAAGAATTCCATGTAGGCAGTGTAGGGACGAATGTATAAATCGAAATACTCACTTCTCTCTATTTGTTCGTTGTCAGTACCAGGGTCTATATGTAGAGTAATTAGGCTGCGAAAATTGAGTGTTAGTTTGTCTTTTTTTCCAGGGGAAATCGCTTCTTGATCTTCAAAAAATGTGTCAGGAATTGAGAAGTAGAGAACAGCATCCATTTGTCCACGTGGCGGTATCTCACTGCCTTCTGTGCCAATCTGACACCACTGGGATGGGAAGTTTCCTTCAACGCTTAAGCTTACCCGCAAAGGACGTTGTTCTAAGTTTTGCACTTGCACAATCATCTCGCTGGGATGTCCAGGATGCAAGAGCAAACTACGTCCAGCTACATCGATGTTTTCTGCATTTGCAAATGCTAAACCTGCCACAGGTAAAGCTTCGGGAATTTGCATTGGCGTTAATTGAATGCGTACAGCTGGACTAGAGCGACTTTGAACCATAGGATTGGGGATTGGGGACTGGGGACTGGGGATTAGGGACTGGGGACTGTGAAGAGAATAACTACTGACAAATGACAAATGACCAATGACAAATTACGAATTACGAATTATTTGGATGTCGTGATTTGAACGCAGATTTGTATCAGCCCAAGAACATATCAAACCTTCTGAGCCTGGATCAATCAACTGTTCTGGTGATGGTTGTCGTCGCCAATTTTCTCCTTGCTTGCGGATGGGAAACAGCAGAACGGGGCCTAAATGACGCACGCCTGGGGTTTGTTGCAGTAATGCCACAATATCCGATGTATAAACTGGTCGCCCAAAGGGCCAACCTTTGCCGTCGATTCCTCCAGTTAATGGATTTAAATATTTATACAGCGATCGCCTTAAATTCCGACGAATTTCCTCGCTGGCAAACGGGTTGTTGTATGCTGGCTCTAAAGCAACTTCTGTTTGTACCGAAACACCTACGTAATTAGGCTCTTGTAACTCTACTTGCACCCCTAATAAGCGTCTTTCATCTAAATAACTCAAAATTTGCTCTTGCAGGGCATTACTAAGGGCAAATTCTTCTGGTGTCATGCCATCGCCTTGTGCGATCGCATCTGTATTTGCATAAGGTACTACCAGTAAACTAACTATACCAGCTTGTCTCCGAGAATTTGCTGGCAAACACCGGACGCGAGCGATCGCACCAGCACCCGCCTGTTGAGTTAAAACTTCAAAATCTTCAGCAGTGACGGCGCGATCGCGTGTGCGGAGGATGCGGGGAGCCTTGATCACAGCCTGTTCCAACGATTCGGCATCCGCCCCATTGATTGCTGGTACACGATTTACCACACTAGCAATATATGGATACGCAGACTTCAAAAACTGGATTGCCCCAGTTTGAACATTGCCTTCTCTACCACCGCCTGTACGATAAGTAACCATTCTAATTTCTGAACCACGGGGAGGAATCGCGCCATATTGGTGTTCAGATTGGTTATTATCAAGAACTTGTACGGATGTGTCATCTAGTGATGGTTGCTGAATTCGCGTCCGTACCTGAGTATGCTGTTTAAGTTGGCTAGGTTCCCGAATCAGCGGCCCAAACTGGATTGTACCAGTGATGGAATCGATGGTGTAATGAAAGTTATGCGGCCCAGAATCAGCAAAATCTCTCACCTCAGTCCACTTCTGAGGCAAACCACCAGCCGGAGTAACTAAAATATATTCATTTTCTCGGCGTTCTAAAATTGGTGCTGTTTGTAATTGGAAACTCTGACCAGGTGTACCATCACTAATTCCCAATCGCTCATCTTGAATCAGCGTACTGTGACTAGCCCTAACAGTACCGCCAATTGACTGCACTGCTAAACCAATAATTCGTGGTGGACGATTGTAACCAGTTTCATTGGCTTCTGTGGAAACAAAGCTACAGCGCAACCAGCGACCTCGATAAGAGGTAAAATTAGCCACAGGCCAAATTTGAGGTAGATGCAAACGTACCTCTGCACCTTGAGACGGGTTTCCACCCTGTTGAGCCATTTCATAAAAACTGAAACCGCGAGTTTTATCATCTGACTCTTGCAATAAAACTGGTTGCCAATTTTCTCCATCCCAAGCTTCCCATTTCCGGGGTGGTTGATTGGGATTAATCCCAGCCGGAGTAGCCGCAGCCCCTTGGAAAATAATTTCTAAAACATTAGCGTCTAAAGGATCATCAGAATTAATTGCTAAATAAAAGCAGTTACCAGGCTGGGGTTCCTCTTCAAAAATCGGTTGTTCATTACCTGTCCAGAAACCGTTAGATTGACGAGTCCATGAAGTTGTGACTCTTTCGCGCAGAGATTGGGGAATATCTTCGGTAGTTTGGGCAGTTAAGAAATGTTGGATGCGGGGTTTGCCGATAATTAGCGGAGAATCTGTGCTGAAGGTAATTGCTTCTGTTGTCTCAGTGCGAATAGTTGAGGCTTCTAATCCTGCGGGAATCGTGTAGGCTTCGGGTAATGCAGCGCTTAAATAAAAAGTTAATTCCGTGCGGGCTGGGGCGGGAGGCTGGAGACGAATACCCAGTAATTCTAAAAAAGCAACATAATTTTTTCGGGGTACTTGGTTGAATCTGAGCAACATTTGGTCAGTTAACCAAGCAAACAACTCAATTAGCGTAATTCCTGGGTCGCTGAGGTTGTGGTCAGTCCATTCTGGACAGTAGCGAGGAATACGCATAATACATTCTTCCACCAAATCATCGAAGGCGCGATCGTCTAAATTGGAAGAAGGTAATTTCGGTAAAAAGTCAAAGTTCATACCAATTTAAAATAAATAATGTGACAGATACAAGCCTAGAAACCCAGATGAAATTTAGCTTTCTGAATTTTTAATTTTCAATTTTTAATTTTTAATTCGTATCACGATTCCTCCCCAGCTGAAACCAAATAATAAGGATAAACAAAACTATAAATATCGGGGCCGTCTTTAAGTCGATAATTAATGATGATGTCTACTCTGCCACGCACAGGGTCAGGATCAGTCAGAACTTCATCGATAGTAATGCGTGGTTCCCAAACTTCTAAAGCTTCCAAGACATAAAGACGGATTCGCAGTAGGGTATCGCTATTCATGGGTGCAAACGCCAGTTCCGACAAGCGCGAACCAAACGTCGGTCGATAAACCCGCTCACCTACTCCCGTGCGGAGAATAATCCAAATAGATTCTTTAACTTTTTGATCTTCACGGCTAAGTTGTATCCCACCTTGCACACTTAAATGCAGTGGATAAGCCCAACCTGTTCCCAAATAGGCTCGATCGCGACCATAAACCATATCTGGCACTTAGACAGCTGTTACATGGATATCTTCAAAGATATCGGCACAAAGGCTTTAAGCCTATTCGCCAAAGGTCGAGGTTGAAGAGGCGAGGGGCACAGGGAGAAAAACTTTTAACCCACACTCAGCACTTTGCTATATGCTGTATTTTTGGTGCTAAACTGCCATTGGTTTTGGGTTGCGCTGTAGCTTAACTCAACTTCCAATAATCGGGTTCGCCTTTGGAAAGCAATTGCACTAACAATCTCCATGAAAAATCTAGCTTTACTATCTGCGACAGCTATTGCTGCTACATCTGGATTAGTTTTTGGGACAATGCAAGCCGCCTCTGCTCTAAATTGGAACTGGAATTATTCTAATACTAGTACTGACATCACGGCCAGCGGTACTTTCACCACTAATGACAGTCCTGACGATTTAGGTTTTTACCAGATTCTGGGAATTACTGGTACACGAAATGGTGAAACAATTACTAGTCTGCAACCTGCCGGAACTCCGATACCAGGAAACGAACCTTTTAATGTTGACAATCTAATTAGTCTTAATACTCAACAGTTAACGGGTGACGGTTTTGGCTATTCCACTTCTCTTGGAAATTATTCTAGTCCATTTTTCGCTAGTTTTTTGCCGACACCAGGTTATTTAGAGGTTTTTTCCGCACCGCCATTTATACCAGGTTATGAAAATTTTGGACTAGAAGATAGTGAGTTACCCATTAGTTTTTTTGCAACTATAGTTACCGTCCCCGAACACACCTCTATTGTTAGCTTACTTGCCTTAAGTACTCTGGGCGCACTTTCAGCACTCAAACGTAATAAGTCATCTAAATTCACTGAAAACACAGAAAAAATAATCTCGTAAAATAGCCCTGCGGAAGTCCCCACCTTCAATGTACTCAGCCGCCAATCAAAACAGTGGGATTACCTTTGATAATTTTATTCGGTGGCCCAATGCTTTAAGGTAAAAGCCAGTCTAGAAGAAGCTTTTAAAGATCATATCTGGCCTCGTTCCTAGTCTGAGACTGGGAATGCCATCCTAAAGGCTCCGCCTTCCTTACTGGCGGTAGAGCCGCAATGAGTAGCATTTCCAGCCAGAGGCTGGAAACGAGGTTTGAAAGGAGTTTTAACCTTAAGTTGACACCAATGAGCAATGCTGTGCCCTTATGACAGATAGTTCAAATACATGAAAATTGCTGTAATTCAGATAAACGATCGCAAACTAGGGTTGTCGGCAGCTACTGACCAGAAACGTTATGCCAATATTTGAAGAATCAAGAATTAATAGATGATTGAAATTTTTGAAGCAGACCTGAGTATGACTGCTCATGCGGAGGCTATGGTTCAATTAATGGATGAGTATGCGCTTGACCCGATGGGTGGTGGTAAAGGTTTGTCGGACTACGTTAAAGCAAATCTCTCAGCAGAGCTTGCCAAAAGAAAAGCGGCTCATGTAATTCTTGCGTTTGTCGATGCCGAACCCGCAGGGCTTGTTGTCTGCTTAGAAGGATTCTCTACCTTCGCGTGTAAGCCATTACTTAATATTCACGATGTCATCGTTGCTTTACCCTACCGTGGTAAAGGCTTGTCCAAACTGCTGCTACAGAAAGCGGAGGAGATCGCGTTTGATTTGGGTTGCTGCAAACTCACGCTAGAGGTACTGGAAGGAAATCATGTTGCCCAGTCAGCATACAAGGCGTGCGGATTCAGTGGCTATGAGCTAAATCCCCAGATGGGCAAGGCATCATTTTGGGAGAAGAAACTAGGATAGGTGACTGATGGATCGAAAAGTCCTTAAAGCAGATTGATTATTAATCCTGACAAAATTTCGGATAAAGTTCCAACTCTCCTCTCCCTCATATTCTCTACTTCTCCAATTAGCCGCCAATCAAAACAGTCGGATTACCTTTGATAATTTTATTCGGTGGCCCTAATGCTTCTAAAACAGTGTCGCCCATCCGAGAGGCAGGTAGATTGTTAATCAGCACAGTCTGACTACCATCAATCACAACCCCAGGGCCGTGAGGAGGTAAAGGTAAAGGTGTCGCGCAATTATGAATATCAGCACCAGCAGCAGCAGCAGCGATCGCACTACCCATAGTAGCAGCAGCTGTTGTCTTTGTAGTTTGTTCGGCGGCTAAGGCAGCAGGTGCCCCTGGTGTACCAGCCGCCGCTAAAGTAGCAGCCTCAGCCGCTTTGATAGCTATATCAGAAGATGTTTTAGCAGACTGCAAACCTGGTACTGCGGCGGCAAGCACACCCCGCCACGCAGGTAAAGACCCAATCAACACATTGGGACTACCCGGCCCCCCTGTTAAAACTGGGGGTAAGGGATGCGCCACATTATCAGTAATTCTTGCTGCTGGTCTACCCATCACAACCTCCTATAATTACGAATTACGAATTACGAATTACGAATTAATTAAGTCGAATCAACGCACCTTTGACTGTAATCGTACCGTTGGCTGAAATGTCGATATTTCCAGCAGCATCTAATGACATATTACCTGTTGATTTCACTGAAACAGATTTACCCATATCGTCCATTTTGATTTTATGGCCGCCCTTGGTTTCAATCTCTATGCACCTTTGACTGTCATTGAGATATATTTTGTGACCGTATTCAGTTTCTACGCGAATACCTTTTTTACTACTTCCTTTATCTTCTTCAACAAACTGTAGAGTGTGACCTACACGAGTTTTAATGGTGCGTAATCTTACACCACTTGTAACTGAATCCCTTACTTTTTCTGGTGGTGCATCCTTGCCATTCCAGACCCCGCCAATGACGTAGGGACGGTGGATATCGCCATGTTCAAAACCTACTAAAACTTCATCATTCACCTCTGGTAAACAGTCGAAACCTCTGTTGGGGCCTGCTCCCACAGCTACAACTCTCGCCCAGTCACTTGTATGGTCTTCTGTGAGAGTGGGAAACTTTACCTTCACCCTACCCCATGCCTCTGGGTCTTTGTTATCAGTGACAATCCCCACTAATAAAGTCTCAGATGGCTGTAGGCGTTTTTCTGGGGATAGGGTTGTGAATAAGTTACCAGAACGTAGTCCCCGCACGCTGAACTCAGTTTCATAAACGCGCTGATTAAAGAAATGGCGGGTTTCTGTAACATAATACTTACCACTATAGCGATCGCCCATACCCTGAAGCTTAACAACTCGTCCAGGACGAATCTCAGGATTCCCTGATGCTTTGGCATCTGCATAAACAAATTCTCCTCCCAGTTCATCACACAAAGCCTGAGCCATCGTCTCTGCTTGTTTTTTGCTAGCAACTGGTTTATCAACAACAATCATTTTCGGTGACTTAAGATTAGAAAATGCATTACTAGTACTACTTCCTAGCTGATTACCTGTCTCGGTTACTTGCTTCTCTTTCTTGGCTGTTCCGCTAATCAATTTTTTCTGGGTATAGTCCCAAGCACGCACTTCCACAGAACTCACCTGTTCAGAACTGGTAACGCGAGTACTAAATTTACTAATATCAACTAGCCATTCTAGTGGTAAATCTCCCTGAGTTTTTGGCTTGCAAAAATTTAGTTTATCCTCTGTAATAAATAATTCAAAACCAATACGAGCAGCCCTTTCTCGCAGAAACTCCATATTAGTTTGATTTTCTTGGAATACATACTTATGAGCTTCGCCAGTTGGCTCTATGTTGCCAGGTTTTATGCCTACTTCTTTAACTATTTTTTTGACTATATCGCTATCAGTTTCATTTAAAAAAGAACGATTATAGCGACCTCTGTGCAGACGATGGGAAATATCATAACCGCGAACAATTATGTCAGCTTCAGATTTTTCATTGAAGTGAACTTCCATCGCTGTAATTTCGCCTTCTATCAGAACTTTTTCTACCTCATCTTGAAAATTATTATCTTGAGTAGTACTCGAAGTAAAACCCAACTTTACTTTTTTGCCAATTTTAAACAACTGCTCATGTCGCCAAGCCCTGTTTTCTGACCGATCAGATGTGGGAATATAGCTATTATGTATAACTAGCGTAAACATTGCTGGCAAATGAAGGCTTTCTTCTATTGTGATTTGCAACAAATCTTTCATTAATTCAGGAGAAGCGGCTTGTCCTTCTATCTGGATTTTAGGTTCGCTTAGATAAAGGCTTTTTTTAGGCATAAGTAGTAATCTATTGAAGAAGAATGCAGAATTCAGAATTCAGAATCAAGACGCTCGTGACGCTCGTTCGCCCTTGGCGTGCCGTAGGCAAGACTCGCTAACGCTGTGCTATCCGCCAGTCATACAGAATACACAACTGAATTCTGACTCCTGACTCCTGAATTCTGTTCGATAAATTTAAAATATTCAAAAAATCCTAAAATTTAAGTAGTTTTTCCCAGTTTGGAATTTGGCTGACGACTTGCGCCTTTAGAAGCAGATTCGCGTCCTCCAGGAAGGTTATTTTTATCTACTTCTTGTAAGGCTATATCTACTAGCGCCCTGACTGGTGTGCCATCACTCAGAAACATATTTAATGTGTAAGTTAAACTCGTGATTACACAATAAAAATACTCTGTTCCCCATGTCAATATGTAAACAGGTGGGCGTTTATCAGTCGTTCTATTAATAGTTTCTACTCCTTTTTTAATATTATCTATATACTTCTTCATCACCGATTCTTTCGTTTCATAAGTATCATATAGTAACTGTTTAAGTGTAAATTTATAAGGCTCAACACCAGAAAAATTCACCTTCGGAAGTAAAGTAGTTCCTCTATTACCTTGCTTACTTTCCCACTTGACAGTTCGAGCAAAACTAATATCTGTGGGATTAAACATTAATTCAATATCTGGTGCTTCGCCATTATAAGCTACAAGTTTGGCTTTCTCAAGTTGTGGTTGACGCTTTTGAATAACAATAATTGCAGGAGTTGCCATTTGAATATTTCTCCAAAAACTAATTCTTAAATACAAATTTACCAAGGTAATCTACCTGAGTAACCGCCATGACGCTCTCGCTCAATTTCTATCCGTTGTCGTAATCTGCTATAAATTTCACGGGCTAGAGCTTCAAGATTAGCTGTATCATCTTTATCACCTTCTTCAGAAGACGAGGATATGCTCTCTATCGTCTCAGTTATCGGTTCTATATCTCTAGATATGTCGGGTGGAGTGACTTCTCCACCATCAGCAAAGCCTCTAAATGTAGGAATGTGTTTAGCAAAAATTTGTGGCGATTCTGAGACATGAGAAAATTCAGAATTTTTGCTATTAGATTCACCATCATTAAAATTAAAGCTAGTGAATTCATCATTATTTCCATTTAGTAAATCTTCCACACTTGACCATTGGGAAGGTGTATTTGACCATTGAGCAGATGTATTACTGCTGGAATTTGCTTTTCGGAAAATCAGGGGAGGTGATGAATATTGAGGTGAAGTTTCACCCACATCAATTGTTTGGTTTTGAAGAGGATTAAGCTGTGGAGAATTGAGTATCGAAAGTTTCTGTTTTCCAATATCTAACCCCAAGGAAGAAGAAATTAAAGGATTAGATATTTGAGATAAGTTAGTCTCGGTGATTTTTAGCTGTAATGAAGTGTCTGGAAAAGAATCGACTTTAGTCGGAGTCTCTGGAGAAGTTTTTTCTTCTGGTTCTGTGGGATTGGATGTCTGTAAACTTGGGAGGATAATATCCTGCGGTGTTCCACCAGTGTTGATGTGATGTAGTAGAGGTAAATTTTTCTGTGCATCCCTGGTATTAATCACAAACTCTCCAGGCGTAAGCATTGCAGGTACAGTATCCGAGGGTGCTATTTGCTGACGATTGTCAACGTGGGAGTCTGTCACATGACCACCAGTAGCATAACCTTTAGGTGCTGGCAAATTTTCTACAGTTGCATTTTGCTCAACTTTAGGTACTGTGCTTACCTTATTTTGTGAGGAAGTTGGTTCTTCTGGGATATCTGGATTATCTGAGGTATCAACAAAGGTTGATATTTCAGGATTTGTTACTGCAAAGGGAAATTCTGATTCTACTGGTTGTTGATTGTCAATAATTTTCCTGAAAATACTCTCAGTTTCAACGATTTCAGGTGATGTGGCGGTAACTACTGGTGCGTAGACGCCTAGCGGCTTGTCGTTAGATATTGCAGTTTCAGCAATCTCAGGTGATGTAGCGGTAATTCTTTCTGCTTCAACAATCTCAGACGATTTGGCGTTAACTACTTGTGTTTCAACAATCTCAGACGATGTAGCGGTAATTCTTTCTGCTTCAACAATCTCAGGTGATGTGGCGTTAACTACTTGTGTTTCAACAATCTCAGGTGATGTAGCGGTAATTCTTTCTGCTTCAACAATCTCAGGCGATGTGGCGTTAACTACTGCTGCTTCACTAATCTCAGGTAGCGCTAATATGGGCTGATTTTCTGTAAACTCGCTGGTAGTATTCTCAATATTACTGTCATGTTCCAGTGAATTCATATTTTCTGAGACATCTGAAACATTAACCACCATAGCAGATTTTGACTCTGAAGTGACTAATTGTTCACTGCTATCAGAGTTTCTGAATAAACCAGGTGTATTTTCAATATTAGCGGAGGTAGGTGTTAACTGAATAGGCTCACTGACTGGAGACTCACTCGTAACACTAGAATCAATTTTTTGTTGTAATGTAATAGGGTTTTTTATAACTGAAGACTCAGTATTAGGTACAGCAATATCTACTTGGGGCGCAAAGCTATCCGCCCCTATGATATTTTCATCATTCGCTAAAGGATAGACTAAAGTAGGTGCATCATCAACATCAGGTGAAGTAAATACTGACGATAAAGCGGCTGAAGATTCAGAATTAGGTAGAACAACATCTGCTTTGAGCGCAAAGCTATCCGCCCCTATAATACTTTTATCATTCGCTAAAGAATGAAGTGTGTCATCAACATCAATTGGGGTAACTTTTGAAGATAAAGCCGTATTTTCTAGAAAATTATCAGCCACAGCATTATCTTTGACAAAATCATTTGTGGTACTTTCTGATATTAAGTCTGGTTCAATGTCTCGAATTGCCTCAAAATTTCTATTTATATGTGGTGGTTCTTCTGGCTGCGATGAAGAATTTACGGTTGGTGACACCTCTTTTTTCTGGATTAGATTTGTTTGGGAAGTGGTGATTTGATTATCAACTATAGAAGGAACTTGATATTTAATATCCTGTTGTGGTGGTGTTGGGCTGACTGGGATATCTGAGATATTAACTGATTCTGATGCTTCAGTGATTATTTGTTGTTCATTATCTCTCAAGTTAATATATGGGGTAACTGTTTGCTCTAAATTATTAGGTAAAGTTAATTCTAGAGGCGAATTCTCTCCTATTTCACTTATAGTATCGTCTAAATTAATCTCTTTTGGTGATATCAAAATACTTTCTGTGACAGACGAATCTGCACTAGGCGAACTATATGGTAACTCAGAGTTTAATTGCTGACTGTCATTAGTAATATTCTTGAGGAAAATCGATTTATCTTCAATATTAGGCGAAGTAGATGTCGTTATCCTATTAACAGAGTTATTGTCAGTTGTAGTATGATCTGAAGCAATATCAAGTTGTAAAAGTTCGAGATCCGAATTAGTCTCAACCGATAGAGGCTCATCTGATGCTAATAAGCTATTTTCATTAAAACTAATAGGAACGTTACTTTTATCAACAAGTTGCTCAACATTCTTAGCCACTGATGATTTAACTGTTTTTTTAGTCTTAGATTTTGGTTTTGACTTTTTTTCTAGTGGCTGTTGAGATTTATTTGTTTTTTTGGATTTAGATTTACCTTTAAGATTTATTTCTGATGACGCATCATTACTCGTATTTTTCTCAATGCGAGTTGCCATTATCTCTGGAATACTGTCTTTTATTGGTTCGTTACTATTTTCTGGAGGAGTTATTGAATCAGAAGAATCAAACTCAAGTAGTGAAAACTCACTATTTATATCCTGAGTATCCCAACCGATTAATGGTTGTATCGATGGTTCATGTTCACGAGACAAGAAAAATTTAGAGGATGTTACTAATGCTGGTTTAGTTTGTATGGGACTGATAAAATTACTTCGTAGATTCAGAGAATGAGACTCTTTTCTCAATAACATTTTATGAGAATTAGATAAAGATGATATTATTCCAAGTGGATGAATATTGTTTCCCAGTGGAGATTGAATAATTTGCATAGTTATAGTTTCAAAAGAGGCAATTAGCTAGAAACGAAATATCCTGTTTTTTGATTTCGTTGTACAGAAGTTCCTCCTCCTGTCGCTCTTGCTACTTGTAAACCTTCATAAGCTAAAGTTAATTCTTCAATGGCAACTGCTTTGCCATCTGCTTGGAGTGCTGGTGTTTTCCAGGTTATAGGAATAGCACCAATCAAAGTCCAACTCATCATCGTTTCACCAGCTTGATTGAAAATCAGAATGTTGACATTGCGTCGAGATGTTTTCTTTTGTTCATCAAAAACTGCATTCATCCAGTTCCAAAAACCTGGATGATCGGTAACTCCACGTTTAAGAGTTATGTCTGCAAATTCTGTATGACCTAAATAAATTCTTTGCTGGTCGTTGACACCACCTTCTTGAAAAACATTTTTCTTAATTTGAATACTTAATCCTGTACATTCGGCGAAAGATGCAGCAATAGAACTGTCTATCTCAACGTAAAAACGATTAGTAGTGACATAATTTAATTCGTGAGTAATGTTGCCGTTATTAGCGCCTGTAGCCATCACAACCACCTTTGGGAATTATAATTACCAAGTCTTTCTCGCTGCGATCGCAAGTCTTCTAGCAAAAGTTTATATACGTGTTCTGTGAGTTGGTTCAAAAGCCGTGAGTCGTTGAGGTATTTACCCGCAGCAATAGCTGCCTTGCTGGCATCAGATGCCGCCGAAACTCCAGCGTATCCAGCAGTACCGCCAACATCTCCATCGAATGTGAAAAAACTTGGTTGCTGATTTGAGTCCATAAATAAAAAAACCTCTCCTAAAATCAAGGCTAAAGGTACTGCGTCAGAATCAAAAGTAGCCAAAAGTCGAACTTGCCCTTTGCCTTGATTCAGACTTTTGAGCAATTGTGCTAAAAGTGCGATCGCAGTAATCTAGATATTGGTAACAGCAAAATATTCATCTAGCTACTGCTTGGGCATCTGGAAAAGAAAATGAGAGAACACGTCAGCCGGCAGAAAAAAACTACTACAGGCTTCTCAATTCCATCCCTGAAAAACCCGACACCCGGCTTTGGTTTGGAGTCGTCGGCAATTTCACGCCAAGCGGTTCCAAAAATACAACCACTCGATAAGCCACTTACTCACGATATAAGTTGCATACCACTGCGTAGCCAAGCAAAACTCTCAATTAGCCAGCCTGGAGACATTTACGAACAGGAAGCTGATAGTGTTGCACAGCAGGTAATGCAAAGAATGGCGCAACCTGTAAATAGTCAGTCTATCCAACGAGAAGCATTGCCAGAGGAAGAGGAAGAATTGCAAATGAAATCTCTGGACAATAGCACACTGCAACGAGAAGCATTGCCAGAGGATGAGGAAGAATTACAGATGAAGCCGATGATGCAGCGTCAGTCTGAGGCTGGGATGGCTGCTGCGCCTGACTTGGAAGCGTCCATTAACCAAGCGCGGGGGGGTGGACAAATCATGGCAGACAATATCCGCGAACCGATGGAACAGGCGTTTGGTGCAGATTTCAGTGGGGTGAAGGTTCACACGGATGGTCAATCCGATCAGTTAAATCGGTCAATTCAGGCGCGGGCTTTCACAACGGGACAGGATGTGTTTTTTCGACAGGGGGAATATAACCCAGGGAGTCGGGGTGGTCAGGAGTTGTTGGCGCATGAGTTGACCCACGTTGTGCAGCAGAATGGAGTCCTCACCAAAGGTATCATTCAGCGCAAAGAGGTAACAGAATTGGTCAACAGCCTAGAAACGGTCATGGTCGAGGGCAAGCTTAAAAAAGAGCAAATAATTGACGGTTTGAAACAACTGGACGAATCCGATCGCAATGACCCTAACTTTGCCCGTGCTTTGGTGGATTTTGTTAAAGCTCGGAATCAAAAAGAGTTCAAGATCGAAGACTTGACATCTCAACCAGACCCTAAATTTGGGAAGAAACATTTGGACAAAAAATGGACTTTTAGACACTACACAACCCAAAAGTATGAAAGCCTCCAATCGCTTGCACAACTGGAAGCAAAGGGAATAGAAGCAAGCAAAAACACAAATGATCGAGACTGGGAGGATCTCGGAAACCAAGGTTATGTCTTTGGACTAATAGCGATCGATGGGGAAGTTCCAAACCGAACTTGGTTGTCTAATATGAAATATTATGCGGAGTACGACCTTAAGAAACTAGACAGTGTTTGGGTGTCGGGGGATATGCTGACCGACGATGGTCGCAAGCAGAACAGCTATCAAGGTACCGGAATAAATATAGTTTACCAGTTGTCAAAAATGCTCGGCTTCATTAACCAGAACTCGGCAAACGAACTCGATGGTAAATTCAAAAATGCACTCGAAGCCAAGGTGTCGCCAGCTTCTCTCGGCTCTCTTAATTGGACGGATGTATAAACAGTGTGGTGTGGTGCGTTACGCTGTCGCAAACGCACCCTATATAGCTTCAGGGAAGGCGGAAGTTGCTACAGACTTGAAATTTGTCAAATTATCAGAATTTGCCCACCCTATACCTCTTGAAGTGCGATCGCCCGATATTATAAAGGTGAATTGCTTGATGAGTGCGATCGCTGATATTGTAGCGACTGTCTTGAACGTCAAGTGCGATCGCAAAAGTAGTAATCCTATAGAATTGCATAATAGATATTAATCATTTACAAATTCTTGTATAGAAAAGCACAAACTAACTTAATAATTATCCGCCTCTTTAGTTAGAGGATAAATGAAGTAGTCAGCTGGTGTAATTTAACAATGCGTAACAGCTAATCAACGCGCAAGTTATAAGGAGTGATGGGTGAGGTGTCAATACTATAAAATCTCGTCACTCCTTTTTACTGACTTCAAGCTTTTCACAGGTTAAAGGACTTTGTATTAAGCACTTTAATGCTTATATAAGGGCTAGAGCAAACTTAACGGATGCCATCATTATCAATAGCGCTGTAGCTGTCGCTAGGGAAAAGCCCCAACCAAGGGTCAGAACTAGGAGTTAAAAATAGTTGGGCGTATACCTGTTCATTGAGTGTTTCCACACTGCTTGTTTGCTGACCCTGCATAAACCATTGATGAATTTGGCTGTGCAGCATATATTCATTTCTGACTGTATCTAAAGCCATTGTGGCTTCAAATTTTTTCACTATTATCGGCAAATTATCTTCCTGAGTGTTTGCAGACTGAGACTTTTTAGCTTTGATTAGAGAGATACTGTTTTGATCTAGCTTGACATCGGCGGCATAGAGTTGAGCAATTTTGTTCCAAACTTCCTGGTCGGTTATTTCAGCTAAAGCGTTTTGATTTCGTTCAGCATCAGACTGGAGAGCACTTAGCATTGGCCTTTCAACTATCATCTTAGAAACTGCTAGAGAGCTTGCTATTTCTGCTGTAGGTGGCTGACTGGGATTGTTCGGAGTTTCCACCAACTTAGGGGGAGACTGAATACCCAGGCGAGATAAATCTGCAACCCATTGGGCTTGGATAGAATTTAGGCGATCGCTGTGGTATTTTCTTAAATAAGACTCGCGATCGCTTGGTGTAAGTTTACTGTAGTTTTTTACTGCTACTTCAGCCTGCTGTAGCTGACGCAAAAATGCTTTGGGACTGTATAACCCTGGAATTGCATCGATTGGACGCCCCGATGCGTCCAATATATAATGAATGCTATTGCCTGTAATCGTTCGCTCTAACTTGCGTCCGTCGCCAAAATCAATAGTTACTTTAGGTACAGGTCGCACTGATTGCCAGTGCAAAACGAAGCGGTCTTGAAGTAGTTTAGAAATCTCAACATTCGGATACAGGGCTACCCTAAAGAATCTACTATTAGCACAACTCAAATCCTGATCCAGCCTGCCCAATAACCGCAGAGATAGAATGGGTTTACCACTGGTTCTAGCAGCAGCTTTGGCTTGTTCTATGTCAGTATACCAGTACAGACGAGAGGCGTAACAGTCGCGTTGTTGGCAAAGTTCATCTAAAGCAATCCGGAGTGCAGGGGAAGGTATAACTGCACCAGAAGAATCGGTATTTAGCGTATTGGTATGGGATTTGAGAAATACTTGTAACCCTGTTGGGCCCTGTTTCCGAAGCACAGAAACTTCTTGAGATAGCTGGGAAATATCAGCGACAGGAGTTTGAGCATCAGCTGTCTGCAAAAAACTGAAGCTGACTAGCATTAGTGCGAAAGGATATTTTAAGGTTCTAAATTTCATATATTTTCAGAAAAATAGGAGATGCGGGTGTCGCCATCACTAAATAGAGAAGTCTAGTTTAACTTGTAAGAATCTCATCTGCTCTGAAAGTTTGTGATGGGATGGTAAACCTTACAATATAGACATAAATCAAAAAAAATCTTATCTAATTTTTAATTGCCTCCTCTCACAGGAACGGGTTGTTGTTTTAGGATCTCTATAGCTCAACTCATTCATTCGTGATCAACAAGATCCCCGGCTTATTTGAAAATTCATGGATCTGTAGGTTTATATTCTGAGTATTTACCTAGGGCGTGTCATCAATTAGGTAAACTTGAGTAGGTAATGCTTGGGATAAGCCA
>NZ_JBDNJQ010000072.1:0-38822 GCF_051172895.1 Nostoc sp. CALU 1950
GCTTCAACTACCTGTGGCGAGGCGTTGCCCAACTTGCCCAATGCTTCAGCAGCAGAGTTACGCATATTCTCACTATCATCTTTGAGTAAACCCAGCAGTGCTTCAACTACCTGTGGCGAGGCGTTGCCCAACTTGCCCAATGCTTCAGCAGCAGAGTTACGCATATTCTCACTATCATCTTTGAGTAAACCCAGCAGTGCTTCAACTACCTGTGGCGAAGCGTTGCCCAACTTGCCCAATGCTTCAGCAGCAGAATAAGACACTATCCCACTCTCATCTTTGAGTAAACCCAGCAGTACTTCAACTAACTGTGGCGGGGTGTTGTCCAACATACCCAATACTTTAGCATCAGAGTAAGACACTATCCTAGTCTCATCTTTGAGTAAACCTAGCAGTGCTTCAAATACCTGTGGCAAAGCGTTGCCCAACTTGCCCAATGCTAAAGCAGCAGAGTTACGCACACTCCCACTATCATCTTTGAGTAAACCTAGCAGTGCTTCAACTACCTGTGGCGAGGCGTTGCCCAACTTGCCCAATGCTTCAGCAGCAGAATAAGACACTACCCCACTCTCATCTTTGAGTAAACCCAGCAGTGCTTCAACTACCTGTGGCGCGTTGCCCAACTTGCCCAATACTTGAGCAGCAGAGTAACGCACACTCACATTCTCATCTTTGAGTAAACCCAGCAGTTCTACTAATACCTCCTGTTGTTCACCTAAAGCTGCCCGATATTCTCGCAGTCGCTCTTCATATATCAAATCTGCTGATGCTTTCAACAGTTGTAGTGCTTGAGCTTGAAACTGGGTTTCATTTAAACTGCAAAGAATTTGAAAAACCTGTGATTTAACTTTCCTACCTACTCGCTGAGAATTGTTAACTTCAAGCTCAACTAGTTCTTGCAAAATATCTGTAATCAAATTACCATCAGATAATTTTAAATCTTCTGTTAAACAAGTGCCTGCAAAAAAAAGATTGCGGTGCAGCCATTCTTCATAAGGAGTCTCTTGTTGCAGAATTTCATCAATAATTCTTTTCGAGTTCTTTGGATTTTGTTGAGCTATTAACAGCAACAACACCTCTCGCCAGTGAGAATTGTGTAGATAATCTCGAATGTGATTTAGTACTTCCTGAAATTCTCCTGATTGGCGATCGCGTATTTCTTCACCTGCCAAATATTCCTGAAATGTCTTATGCACAAAGGCATATCTATCTTGACCTTGTTCGTTTAATAAACCACAGCGTTCTGTAATATGGTCAACTAGGCGTTCTGCCTCGGCTTCAGCCTGATGTTTCTTAACTTGATAATTACATTCACGAATATATTCGCTTAATTGCCTAATTAACTCATCTCTATCAATCAGCGTACCACCTTCTTTATCGCTAGTTTCCCCTTGAGAATGAATCCAGTAAGCGAGTTGTCGCATCAATATTTTGATATCGTCCAATTGAATATAATTCAGCTTCCAAGACTCAATCCCCTTGTCTGCATCCCAGTTAATTAATAGCGTTTCAACTGCCTGTTTATACAGTTCATATCGATATCTAGGCAAACGTGCCTCATAGCGATGAATCAAAGCAATAATTGTCAGTAGTAAAGGATTACGTGCTAATAATTTGATGCGTTCTTGTGCTGCTAATGCTTTTTTTAAACTTTCTTGAAGCTCTTGTGCTTTTTCTAGGTTGTTTGACAGTCTGCTGTTATACCATTGCTGAATAAATAAATCAATTTGACTATCATCAAATTTTTCTAGCTGATAATGAGGAAATTCATCTGTACCAAAAAACTCTCGACTATAACCTGCTGGACGCGAAGTTATAATTGCCCGATTTTGAGAATATTGTCCGAGAAAGCTGTGAATTATCTTTACAAACTCATAGCGATCGCTTGGTTTAGCGATTTCATCTAAGCCATCAAGTAAAATTAATGCTCTCCCATCTTCTAACCAATGTTCAAAGAAACCTTTGGGCAATTCTTTAACGTGAATACTATTGGCAAAATTGCGTACATATTCTAAAAGATTCTTCGTTGAAGCTTTGCCTAAGTCTCTAATTCTAATCAAAATTGGCAGTAACTCTAAGTCTGCTGATAAACCGAGTTTTTCAGTCTGCTGTTCAGCCAGCATCACAGCAAAGTAACTCATCAATGTTGTTTTACCAATTCCTGGTTCTCCCAACACAACAAATTTATTGCGTGTACTTTCTTTCAGCAGTTCTTTGGCTGAGAATTTCTTGCCACTACTTTGTTGTTCCCAAACTAAATTTTCCTGGAGTTGCTGGTTGGCTGTCTCTTCTAAAGCCAAATCTAGATTTAATTTTAAACCTGTGCTTGCTCTAACTTCCAACTGCTCAACTACATTAGGCATCACAAAAATTTGTGGTAGTTTAGCAAATTTCTCTTCTTCTTTTGTTTTTACCTTGATGCCGACAAATTCAACACCATCAAAGTAGCCTAGTAGTTGTTTGAGATAATCTGATTTAGCAATTTGAAATTTTAAATATGTATTGGTGTGTTCAAAATAAGCATCTACAAACTTTTTCAGCCAATGTTCAATACTTTTATCGCTAAACTCTAAGTTTGGCTTTTCTGATTTGATTTTGTGGAATATTTGAATTAAAACTTGTAGATTTGGGGTTGTTTTCTCTGTAAAAGGCTTTTGTAATTCTTCTTGAACTCCTGTATCTTTGAAAAATTGGTCTAGAAGTTCTCTAGCTTGTTTGTCATCACAATGATAGAACAAATGCTGTTGATAAGATTGCTCACTATCCCATTCCTCAGCAGATTTGGCACCTGCTTTTAAAGCTTTTTCTAAGTCTGTAGGATTTAATGCACTATTAATTTTTTTAGCAATTTCTGGAGCTACTATTTTTAGTCCTGGGGCAACAATAGCTAATAAATCTACACTCATATTGCTTGGTATATATAGTTTACATACATACTACACGTTTATTAGCTTTGTAAAAAATCTTGTTCCCTCCCCTTAGAGGTTGTTTGAAAAGTCCTCTTATCGGTATCAAAAGTTTTAGATCCCCCTAAATCCCCCTTAAAAAGGGGGACTTTGACTCCAGTTCCCCCTTTTTTAAGGGGGGTTAGGGGGGATCAAAAGTGCCTAAAGTTACAGAGAGAAACTTTTCAAACATCCTCTTAGAAAGGTACGGTGTACACACATCTTTCTAGATAACCAAAATCGTCGTAGATCCCCCTAAATCCCCCTTAAGAAGGGGGACTTTGAGAGCTTTTTGCCTGCCAATTTATCGGGGGTTGGGGGGATCAAAAGCCTGTGGCACAACTCTTCTAGAGTTGTGTGTACACCGTAGCCTTGGAAAGGGGAGGGTTAGGGTGAGGTAAAACTGACACGAAAAACCAAGTGAGTAAGCTATTCCTGGCGATGCCTACGGCTGGCTGCGCCTACTCATTTGTTATTTCGACGTACTCATTTGTTATTTCGACGTACTCATTTGCTATTTCGGCGAACTCATTTGCTATTTCGACGTACTCATTTGCTATTTCGGCGTACTCATTTGCTATTTCGGCGAACTCATTTGCTATTTCGGCGAACTCATTTGCTATTTCGGCGAACTCATTTGCTATTTCGGCATACGCATTTGCTATTTCGGCATACGCATTTGCTATTTCGGCGTATTCTAGCCAATACGCGCTACTTCTGCATATTCCGCTTCATTTGCTCTAATTCATCCTGAGTTTCCCAGCTACGGAACTTCTCTTCTAAGTCATCAAAACCACCAGAAAAATTGCTAGTTTGATTCGACCAACCAATGCTTTCCGAGCGCTGCTGGGTTTGCGCTTTCGCACGGGCTGTCTGTGCTTCGGCCGCTTTAGCTTGCACTTCTTGTCGCCGTTGCTGAATTTTTTGCAGTAGTTCCTGAGATTGGTTAATGCGTTCTTTCAGCCCTTGCATGTGTCCCCAGCGCTGATTTCCTTCGCGCAACAAGGCTGCTTCTCGCTCACCCGCCGCCGCCGCCAAATCCTCTCTATTGGCGTTTTTGGCTTTTTGAATGCGGATATGCCAACGCTGAATTTCTTGAGCGGTGGACAGAATTTCTTCTTCCGATCGCTTCTCTTGTAATTTTAAATCTGCGATCAGCTTTAACGTATCTTCTTCTTGCTCACGCAGCTGTTCTAGCAGCGCCTCTAACTCCAAATGTGGATTGTTACGCAAGAATTCTTCTAAACGGTTTTCTAAAAACCGACTCAAATCATCAAATAAGCCCACTGCTAGAACTCCAGAGATCGGGTGCGTGACTATTTTATTGTAGTAGTCAGGTGGACTTCTGGGTGTTAGTTAGATTTCAAAATTGGGAAGAATGTATTTGGTGAAACTACGCAAATAACCCTGACTTACAAAATAAGGCTTTAATCAGTATGAGTTCTGATTTTCAACCGCCACCTAAGAGCTTGTCCATACTAGCTTCTGTAGGAGGAGTGCTTACCGCTGCGATCGCGATCGCAATTTTAACTGTTTGGTCTAAGCAACTTCCTAAAACTTCTGTAGACCAAACTGCCTCACAGCAGTTGGTACAACCAGATAAAATCCAAAGCCCGATCTCTACTCAAGAAGCTGAAATAATTGCCAGCCTTGATGCTAAATCTGTAGTGTTGCCAGGTCAACCCATTCCTAAAAACCAACTAACGATAGCCATAATTCCATACATTGCTCCTGGAGTTGGAAAGCTGACTCCAGGGGAAACGACAACTGCTCGTCAGGCTTGGTCATACTTCCAGCGTAACTGGAACGATGAAACTGGCTTGATCAATTCCGTTGATGGCTTTGCCTCTGTCAGTATGTGGGATCAGACAGCAGCGATCGCAGCCTTGGTCAGTGCTAGAGAACTCAATATCGTGCCTGCGGCTGAATTTGAAGCCAAAATGAGCAAAATGTTGAAAACTCTGGCATCAATGCCTTTATACAAAGGAGAACTACCCAACAAGGTTTACAATGCTAAAACTCTCGTCCCTGTTAACTATGGTCAACTAGAAAAACGGGAAGAAATTGGTTGGTCAGCCATCGATTTGGGCAGGATGGCAATTTGGCTGAAAATTGTCGGGGCAAAGTATCCAGAAATGCGATCGCAAACAGAAGCAGTTTGGAAACATTGGCAAGTTAAGCGTCTGACCAAAAGAGGACAAATGTATGGTACTGCCGTTGTCAAAGGTAAAGAACAGTACAACCAAGAAGGTCGCTTGGGTTATGAGAATTATGCTGCTTATGGTCTGAAGCTTTGGGGCTTGGATGTTGATAAAGCCTTAGATTATCAGTCCAATGCTGCCTTTGTTGATCTTTACGGACAGGGAATTCCTTACGATCAACGTGACTATAAAAACTCTGGAGCCAATAACTATGTTCTTAGCGAGCCTTATATCTTAGATGGTATTGAAACTGGATTTCAAGCTTTACCTAAAGCTTATGCGGATCGGATTTTAGCTGCTCAAGCAGCACGTTATGAAGCCACAAAACAATTAACCGCCGTCACCGAAGATAACTTAGATCGCCCGCCATACTTCGTTTACAGCAGCCTATTTGTCAACGGAAAATCTTGGGCAACCATTACAGATACTAGAGAACAGCATAACAATTTGCGATTCCTCAGTGCCAAAGCTGCGATCGGCTGGCATGTACTTTATAACACTGATTATACTCGCCAGCTATTTGATTTCGTTCAAGGCAACCTTCAGTCTAAAGAAGGTTGGTACAACGGTTTTTATGAGTCTATGCGTCAGCCAAATAAAACTCTTACCGCCAATAATAACGGTGTTATTTTGGAGAGTCTACTGTATAAGAAAGTTGGGCAACCACTTACCGTTTGGGCAGGAGTCAAGAGTCATAAGTCAACAGAGAAGGCTATCAGAAAACCGTAAGTTATACCATTTCACGAAAATCTTGATACATATAGATTTTTCGTAGGGGTTTAGCAGTGTTCATTAATGTCAACTTAACGTGAAAGCCAGCCCAGAACAAGCCTTTAGATATTGTCTCGTTCCCAGTCTCCGACTGGGAATGCCTGTCTTTGAGGCTCCGCCTCAAGACCAATGAGCAGCATTTCCAGCCAGAGGCTGGAAACGAGATTTGAAAAGGATTTCAGCTTAAGTTGACACCAATGAACACTGCTAAACCCTTACCCACGTATTTGTATCATTATTAGAGTGAAATGGTATAGAGCTAATACCAATTTGAAAAAAGAATGCGACAAATAGACCATTTGTAGAGACGCGATTCATCGCGTCTTTACCCAAAGATGTGTTGCAATCATTAATTGAATTGGTATAAGATTCCCAGGTAATGAAAAACTGGCGTTGCATAATAGAAAGATAAATTAAGGTCATCTACTGTGCAATGTCCATACTGGGAATTTATGGAAATTCGGAAGAATTGCACTTAGATAAATCTATTTATACCTCCATTCAGCAACGCCACCCTATGGCAAAAGTCTCTGAACAGACACTGAAACATCTGCAAATGCTAATGGTGTAACCGTTCCTTGCTTAATAGTATATTCTTCAATATACTTACCATTTTGAGGGTTTCTGAACACAATCATCTGTTTAGCAGATAAACTTAAAACCCAATATTCTTGAATTTCAGCCGTCGCATAAATCGCAGCCTTGATCTCCAAGTCCTTGTTTAAGCTTGTCTTGGCAACTTCTACAATCCAGAATATATCTCTAGGAGCAGGATGGCGATCGTTGTAGGATGACTCTGGAAGTCGAACAATTGCAATATCAGGTTCTGGTTCCGAGTCGGATAGTGTAATAGGCCCATTGAAGCGGACATCAGCTTTACCTAATAGCAATTCTTCTAAATATTTTGCACCTCGTTTTGCTGTGGTGTAGTGAATTGGCGTTTCTGGACTCATCTCAACAATTTCGCCTGCTAGCAGTTCCACATGACGACCACGCAGAATGCCTGCCTCAACCATGCGGTGATAGTCGTCTACAGACCATTTAGCCAAGGTTTTCATAGCAAAATTGCTCACATTCTTGTGATAGACCTAGTTCAATTTTATGGGTTCTTGCTGTTAAAGGTAAGTAAAACTTTCGCTACCAAACTTTACTCATGTTGAGAATAAACCCAGGCAATACCGACTCACCGCTAACGGTAACAGGATTTTCTAAACATTCCTCTGGCAATCCAGGACGATAAATATAAACTTTATGCTGCTTACGGTCAATCAACCAACCTAACTGTATTCCTGGCTCATTCATATATTCCTCCATTTTTTCCTTCAAAGTCTGGAGGTTATCGCTAGGAGATTTGAGTTCGACTACAAAATCTGGACAAATGGGAGCAAACTTTTCTTGTTGTTTTGGAGACAGAGCATTCCACCGTTCTAGTTTAATCCAGGAAGCATCTGGAGAGCGTTCTGCACCTGTTGATAGCTTAAATCCGGTACTAGAGCTAAAAGTTATACCTGTACCATCTTGTTCTGACCACACCCATAACTGTCCTGAGATATTAACTTCTCGGTTTCCTGTCTCTGAACCAGTAGGAGGCATAATTACCAATTCTCCAAATTTATTTCGCTCAATGCGTAAATCACGATTCACCTGACAGAATTCAAAAAATTGTTCGTCTGTCATTTGCATTGATGACGGAATTTGCAAAACCAAAGGGGATGAAAACATCGGAATATCCTCCAGGTTCGGATGCCTAGCCAACTGACTATATTCTCACGCAAAAAAACAAAGACGCAAAGTTATAACTTTACGTCCTTGCTTTTTTATCAAAAATTATTCTCAGATTTACTTGTTAGGCTGAGGAGTCATCCGCAGATAGGGTTTGATTTCCTCGTAGCCTTTGGGGAATTTCTCTTTGAGTACTTCTGGATCTTTGAGTGAGGGGACAATTACACAATCGTCTCCATCTTTCCAGTCAGCTGGTGTCGCCACGCTGTAATTATCAGTCAATTGCAGAGAATCAATCACCCGCAAAATTTCATCAAAGTTGCGTCCTGTGCTGGGGGGATATGTAAAACTCAGGCGGAGTTTCTTATTGGGGTCAATCACGAAAACCGATCGCACTGTCACCGCCGCATTCGCATTCGGGTGGATCATGTCGTAAAGGTCAGCAACCTTGCGATCGGCATCTGCCAAAATTGGGTAGTTAAGGGTGGTGCTTTGAGTTTCTTCAATGTCTCCCACCCAGCCTTTGTGGGATTCAACGTCATCAACGCTGAGTGCGATCGCTTTGACATTGCGCTTGTCAAATTCTGGTTTGAGCTTGGCAACTGTGCCGAGTTCTGTCGTACAAACAGGTGTAAAATCAGCAGGGTGAGAGAACAGCACAACCCAGCTGTCACCTGCCCATTGGTAAAAATCGATGTCGCCGTGTGTTGAGGCTTGCGTAAAGTTGGGTACTGTGTCACCTAGACGGAGAGCCATGTGAGATTCCCTGTAGTTAAGAAAGGCATATATATTCTAGTATGCCATCATGACATAAAACCCCGATTTCCCAATCGGACTATAGCAGTTTGAAACAAAATTTTAGGTTGTCAGCACTTTTGGATAAAGGACGAAAGAGAGGTAAAACTTATTGACTAAAGTACATATATATGCTTTAGTTAGTGTGTTTTCCCTACAGGTTTTTCTTTACATAGAAGAATCAACGCAAATCTACATATTGACCTAAATCCTTATCCCTGATAATTTGTCCCATTTTCTGATACTCTCGACGCAGCGCTCGAATTAAATGTACCATCTCAATTACTCCCCCATCATCTGCTGCTAGAAAAGCTGCTGTCAGCGCAATATAGCGAATATTAGCCCCCGTAATCTCAAAATTTTGTGCCAATAATTCTAAATCAAGATTGTGGCTACAGGGGGCATTTTTTGGGAAAATTCTCTGCCAAATTAGGTGACGATTCTTTGTATCTGGTAAGGTAAACTCGATAATAAATCGGAGTCGCCGCTCAAAAGCTTCGTCAATATTGCTACGGAGATTTGTAGTTAAAATTGCAATACCTTCATACTCTTCCATTTTTTGCAACAGATAACCTACTTCGATATTGGCGTAGCGATCGCGGGCATCTTGCACCTCAGAACGTTTGCCAAACAAGGCATCAGCTTCATCGAAAAAAAGAATGGCATTAGAATTGGTTGCAGCAGTAAAAATGCGATTGAGATTTTTTTCTGTCTCGCCGATGTATTTACTAACTATTTGAGATAAATCAATTTTGTAAAGGTCTAGTTGCAGTTGATGGGCAATCACCTCTGCTGCCATAGTTTTACCTGTACCGGAAGAACCAGAAAACAGAACATTTAGACCTTTTCCTAAAGATAATTTATCTGCAAAACCCCATTTTTGATGTACTAAATCTCGGTATTCTGCTTCTTTGCAAATATCTTGTAGTTGTGTGATTTGGTTGGGGTGCAATACAATATCATCCCAGGTATATTTCGGTTCGATTTTACGGGCGAGGCTAGCTAAATCGTGACCTGATTGAGCGCGAGCTGCACTACATAAGTTTAAAAATGACGGTAGTGATTTTTCTTTAGTTGAGTCAATTTGTTGCCAACGGGCAGTATTATAGGCAGTAGCGACAGCATCGGCAATTTGGTCTGGGGTTAGCAGAAAGCGATCGCACAACACATCTAACTCTCGATCCTCAACAGTTATCTGTGCTGCTTTTAGGTGAGTTTGCCAATATTGTCTGCGTTGACTAGACTCAGGAATTGTAAAGGGAACTGTAATGAACCCGGTTGCGCCTGTAGCTGTGGGTACCCAATTTTGCACCCCTGCGAGGATGGTTATACCCCGATTGTTCTCTAGTTCTTTGAGGAAGGATTGATAGAGAATTTGATGTTCTTGAAGGTAGAGAATATCGAGGTTATCCAGATACAGCAAACGGTGAAAAAACCAGGCTTCTCGCCATAAAAGTTGAAGTTTTTCCTCAAAGGTAGCTTTATCCTCTACCATCCGTGCTAAATCGGCGATTAACAAGGGAACATCCAGGCTTTTGGCGAGGATTTGGGCGGTGCGGCGTTTACCCGTGCTATCAGTTCCTTGAAAATAGAGCAGTAGGGGTTGTTGTTTCTGCCAATCTTCTATCAACAAGGCTTCTAGTGCTGTTTGTACATTTGCCTTGAGATATAAAGTATCAAAATATATGGTTGGTTCTAGTAGTTGACAACAAGAAGTGAGTCGGGAATCTAACCCTGGTTGATGCAATAGCAACCTCACCACTTGGGAGTCGAGTATTAGACGATGAGAAAGAAGTGTAGATTGCTGTTGATGAGGTTCTGGGCAGAGATGGAGCAGACGGTGGTTAATTAGGGGTGAGTTAGTAGTAAAATGCTTACGTCGTGATAGCTTTTCAGGAACGCTAGAACAGAGCAAGTTTAAGACCATATCTACTGTAGGTCTTTTGTTGCTTATATCATCTTGGAGATAGGCATAGAGTTGTTCATAGTGACGATCTAATTCTGGTGCTAGGGAAATAGCGAGTATATCCAAGTCAAAGCTAGATAAACCAAAAGTATTTTGCAACCATACTAAGAGCGAATCTGACCGAATTGTAATAGACGATTGCTCTGATGAGATTTCAGTTTGTTTCAACCATGAAACTTCGACTTTTACCTCAACTTTTTCCTGGGTTTGCAGAGCGAAAATTTCTTGTTTGATTAACCAATCTAATCGTTGCAGCAGAGGTTGCAACCCATTTAAATCAGGACTAATTTCTACTGCTTGGGAGATGGGTTTGGTAAATATCTGCGCTCCTGCGGCTATCGAGTCCACTGGATATTCCTTGGGTGATATATGAGAATGGAGCAGAGTTTTTGGGCAATCGAACTTTTTTGAGTTGAGAAATTAGGCGATCGCACTGGGGTAAGTGCAAGTGTGATTGCTGGGTTTCATTCCTCAACCCAACCTTGTATCTTAAAGGAAATAGTAGATTACGATTATCCATCACCATTCAAATCTTTTAGTGCTTGTTTCATTTGTTGGATGTCTAAAATCAATCCAAAATCTGTTCCAAAACGATAATTTTCGATTCCATTTGGGAGTTGCTTCAAGAGGAGGGAAATGTTGCGTTTGTAATGGAACTCCTGAATCTGGTGTTTGAAGGTTTGCTCTGGTTTTTGAGTACCGTACATGGCAAACCACCACGTTTGGCGATCATAATTGGTCATAGACATACCCGCTGCACTTTCCAGTGATACATTATCACCGCCATCTTTCATAATCACGCCAGCCCAGTGGAAGTTCCATCCCAATGCATTATTTTTAGGACTGCGTAATGTTTCATGGTAATTGCCGCCAATATCGGGGTTTTTGTTGCCGCGCTCTCGGGCTGCTTCTCCGCCTACCAGCTCGCTGACGCACTGAGCGCAATCATTGGGGAGCGCGATAGCACGCGGATAAGCATTTTCACGATTCACAAATGCGTGGAATTTGACTTGAACCTTAGCTATATCTCTAGTCATGGTTTCTAGACTTTCGTGATTTTCATATTCAAGCGTGACTTGTGCTAGCTCTATAAACAGTAAGTCATGCCGATATGGTGCAGCACGACACCAATTATTGAGGCGCATACCGATGATCCTTTTTCTGCTTAACTTTTTGCGCCAGTTGGGATCATGGCTTATTTCATTGTCAAAATCGTTTTTGAACTCTTCCAGATCTTCTTCGACCCAGCGGAGTTCTTGCATATAGCTTTCATGCTTTGACCTCAGCATTTCGTCATCATCCCCCATGGTCGGCTGCAAGTCTTGTTCTTCAGCCGTTGTTGTGCGGGGATTTAAACGTGGTTCAACACGATAATAAGTGGTATTGCCGCCGTAATTTTTAGCCACGCCTTGGTGTAATAAGTATTTGCTACCTTTAATATCGAGTACCAAATTGGATGTGGTAAATTGAGTGGCTGTTGCATAGACATCTTTTTGTCCTTCCCAGACGATATTCATATTTTCTGAAATGCGATTGGAATCAACCTGAAAGAAACCTTGTATGGGCGCATTGCTTGGCGGCGATGCGTGCAGTTGCAATTGCCTTCTTGGTAAGCTATAGCTGGCGCTCATAGCCTTAGCTCCCATCACATCTGCTTCATGCTCCAGCCCCTTATCATCATTGATTGAAATCCCACTTTTCATCTGCCTAGTCGGCTTTACGTGGCCCTGCGCCTGCTGGACGATGTGCCAAGCTTCATGAGGTAAATGCTGCTCTTGTCCTGGTGCAACATAAATATCCGTCCCTTGTGTGTAGGCTAACGCTTGCAACTCAGCGGGTTTAGAGGAATTGTAGTGAACCTTCACATCATCTATCACCATTCCAGAGAGATTTTCTATCCCGGCTTTCAGGTTATCTGGTAATCCCGTTCTGTTTTCTGGTTGTACCTCAGACATTCCAACATCGTCATTTCCCTTCGCTTGGATGGGTGCATCCACCTGCCCAGCATCATCCCACAGCTGCGCGGAAATACCTTGAAATTCAGGAACCCACTGGGTTTGCTTCCCTGCCAAAATATTTTGTGTTGACCTTGTACCGATCGCACTCTCTAACTCCTGTCTCTCATCCCCACTCACGCTATTTGGGTCTTGTTGCACTCTCTGCACAACTGAAGACAATGATCCATAACTGGGACTAGAGGCAATCTCTTTACTTATTGGCGTTGATGGCAGCGAGGGTGCAACTTTTTGAAATATTTGTTTTTGGTACATAGTTAATCTCCGGCATTCGATTAGGGATTGCAATAAAAAATACTGCTTATATATACTTAAGTGCTTATGTAACTTATAGTTTTTGCGTATTTATTGTATATGGTATTAGTAGCCTAAATTATTACATTGATATTTCACAACACTGAGAAAAGTCCAACTCAATTATTATCGTTGCAGAAAGATTTTGCAACGTCAAATTCCTTATTTTAAATTGAATCAATCGATTTTAGCAGATTTTTCTGAAATTACAGTTTTTGCAAATATTACTAATAGTTACAATATTCTTGACAATGTTTCATGTATATTTTATTCATAAAGCTAGTAACTGGTTGTATTATTTTGAACTAGCAGTTATTTTCTTTCATAAGCTTTCAAAATGAGCAGTGTCATAAAAAAAACATTGTTTAGATTATGTTAGATGGTCTAGACACTACTTTAGAATTGCTATTGAAGCGAGAACTTCCACCTGATGTTCCTTCTGGAGACACGGAAGTTTTTATCAGTTTTGTTACGCCTTATCAAGGAGCAATCAAACAAAAGCCAGCGATTAATTTATTTCTTTATGATGTGCAGGAGAATCTGGAGTTACGCAGTAGTGCTTGGTCAGTGGAACGCCAAACTAATGGCAGAGCAATTAGAAAACGTCCCCCAGCTAGGGTAGATTGTTCATATCTAATTACTGCTTGGCCACAACATGAAGAGGATGTCCAGACAGAACATCAACTTTTAGGAGCAGTGATGAAGGTGTTGCTGCGACATCGAAAACTTCCCGAACCCTTGATTGCAGATAACTTGGAAGCACAAGAACTTCCTTTAAGACTAATTAGTTTACGTCCCAGTAACTTACAAAGTTTTGGGGAATTCTGGCAAGCAATGGGGGGGAAAGAAGGAACTAGACCCAAGGTTGTCTTGCATTGTACTGTCACCATCTCCGTTCCTGTGGATGAAGCAGGAGAAGAAGCGGGACTGGTGGGAGTTCATCAACCAAACTCTTAGTTTCAGGAGTAGCGATGCTCGAACTATCTATAGTTAACCAACAAATAGCGATCGCAGGTAAAGTTTTGCAAGGAGAAACGCAAAAGAATATTTCTGGTGCAATAGTTGCAATTATTGAGATGCCAGAAAAATTCCGGGCTATTTTATCTCTAAAAGCACTGCAATCCGGTTCGCAATGGGAAAAAATGCCTGAGCGACCTGACCGCAAAATTACCAGCAATGATGGTTATTTTTACTTTACTAATTTACCCCCTGGGGAATATCTTTTAGAAGCATCGTTACCTACCAGCCCAACTCGATACAACAAAGCTAGGAAAGAAGTTCAAGTATCTTCCCCTGTCAATGGCAAAATTCCCGCGACGATGGCAGATATTGTGCTTTCACCCACGGGAATTAAAGGAAAAATTACTGATGCAGACGATTCAAAAAAGTTGATTACAAATGCCAAAGTACAGATTCAAGATAGTGGAGATAGTACCATTAGTGACCAACAAGGTAATTATCGCTTAATCGGATTAGAATCGCCAAAATCAGGTCAGCGTACCATTACCATGATTGTCTCTGCGACAGGTTATCAACAAGTTTCTCAGTCACTCAATATTCAGCGCGGGCAAGTAATTGCAGAGCAGAATTTTGCTCTAAAACCCAAATAAATACTCAATTTTTTTAGGATAAGTAAATAGGCACAATAATCAACTATATGAGGAAAAATAAACTAAGCTAAAACTCTTATACCTATTGCCTATTGCCTATTCCCTATTTGCCTTCTTACTTATATCAAGGAGCTAATGAAATGCCAACCTATCTTTCTCCAGGTGTTTACGTTGAAGAAATAGCTTCCGGTTCTGCCCCAATTGTAGGAGTTGGAACCAGTATTGCCGCTTTTATTGGCACGATTAAAGCCAATGCTTGGTCATCAACTAATACTAACAATACCTCAATTAAGTCTGTGGGTAGTCCTACAAGTCCAGTTGAGATTGGTGAAGGTAAAGGTGGAAACCAAAAAAATTATTCCCTATTGTCAGGAGATTATCCACTAGTTACCACAGTGGGGACTTATGGCTTCTTCGTTGGTGGGAATCCTGTTAATTTAGATGATACAAACCCTATTACCAATAGTGATGCAGACAAATCTGCAACCGTAAAATTTAAAGATGCGATTCCTTCAGGAGAAAAAATTACTGGATATTACCAAGTTCAACTACCTGTAACAGTAATTCCCAGCGACTCCAACATCGCTCAAGAAGGGGAAATTAAATTAATCACAAACTTTAGTGAATTTAAGAAATTCTTTGGTGACTTTTTACCACCTAGTGGCGATACCCAAGGACAAAACACCTTAGCTCATGCAGTTTATGGCTTTTTCAGAAATGGTGGAACTCGTTGTTATGTCACCTGGATATCTGGAGAAAATCAACTTGCTGGCGTTTTAGATGCCTTTGAAGCTATTGATGAAATCACTATTGTCGCTGCACCAGGAAATTTAGCCCTCAGAGATGATATCAAAGACCATGCGGAAAAACTAGGCGATCGCATTGCGATTCTGGATAGTCTAGATACCATCGACCTTAGCAGCACAGGAGTTGTAAATACCCTTAAACCCTTCAACTCTGCCTATGCAGCATTATATTTCCCGTGGATTCAAGTTTTCGATCCTGCAAGCAATAGCAATATTTATATTCCCCCAAGCGGTCATATTGCGGGAATTTATGCACGGGTTGATGGCCAAAGGGGAGTACACAAAGCCCCTGCCAATGAAACTATTTTGGGAGCCTTAGATTTAAAATATAATCTCAGCAAAGCCAAACAAGATGGGCTTAATCCCGATGGCATTAACGTTATTCGCAAGTTAAACGGGAACATCCGCGTTTGGGGTGCGCGTACCTTGGGCGGAGATGCAAATACAGAGTTTAAATACGTCAATATTCGCCGTCATTTTAGTTACCTGCGAGACTCCATTGATAAAGGGACTCAATGGACAGTTTTTGAACCCAATACCCCCGAACTCTGGGCAAAAATCCGCCGCAATATCAGTGCTTTTTTATTGATAGAGTGGCGCAAAGGTGCATTATTTGGCACAACACCCCAAGAAGCCTTTTATGTGAAATGTGATGCCGAAACCAACCCCCCAGAAGTGCGGGATTTGGGTCAAGTTGTCACAGAGATTGGTCTAGCAGTGGTGAAGCCGGCAGAATTCGTGATTTTCCGTCTCAGTCAATGGACTGGGACGGGAACGTAGGGGATAGGGAATAGGGAATAGGGAATAGGCAAATAGGCAATAGGCAATAGGTAGGAGGTGATCTCAAGGAAACAAGTTTCACAGGAAAGTATGAAAGTGGTTTTTCCCTACTCCCCACTGAAAATAATGACAAATGACCAATGACCAATGACCAATGACAAATGACAAATGACAAATGACAAATGACAAATGACAAATGACAAATGACAAATGCCGACTTTAGAGCCAAAAATACCAGGTATCTCTTTAAACTATGTCGTTCCTACTCCAAAACCTGAGTTACTGACAGGTGTTCCGGTATTCTTTGGCTTGACATCGCTTAAAGAGGGAGTGAACGAACCAAAAAAGCTAACCTTGGCGACGCATTTTCAGCAATATTTTGGTCAAGCCAAGGGATATTTAGGAGATGCAATCAAAGGATTTTTTGAAAACGGAGGTCGTCTTTGTTATGTTATAGCCTTATCTGACAATACTCTTAAGGCTCTCCAACAAGGTTTAGAGACCAGCGAAGTCTTAGAAAATGTTGATTTGGTTTGTGTTCCCGACATCATGCTTGGTTCAGATGCGGAAGTTATTCAAAAGCAACAAGCTATTTTAAAACATTGCGAGCAGATGGGCGATCGCTTTGCCATTCTTGATGCTTTGAATGATGGCGAAAAACTAGATTGGCAACGCCGAGGACTTGCTAGCCACAATGGGGCATTATATGCACCTTGGTTAAAAATAGAACATCGTTTAGAAGCGATTCCTCCCTGTGGTCATATTGCCGGAATTTATGCAAGTTGCGATCGCACAGTCGGAGTACATGGCGCACCTGCTAATATTCCACTTGCAGGGGTACTGGATCTCAGTTTTCCCCTAACTCCCACAGACCAAGAACAGCTGAATCCAAAAAACGCAGCGGGAGTCAATTGTATTCGCAGCTTCCAAGGACGAGGTATGCGAGTCTGGGGAGTGCGTACCCTCAGCCCCATCGCTGAATGGCAATATGTCAACGTGCGTCGCTTATTTCTCACCTTTGGACGCTGGGTAAATCGTAACTTAGCCGATACAGTCTTTGAACCCAATGCTTTTCCTTTATGGGTGCGACTGCAAAGGGAATTAAGCGTTTATTGTGAATCTTTATGGCGACAAGGTGCTATCCAAGGTGCTTTGCCCCAAGAGGCATTTTATGTCAAATGTGATGCCGAAACTAATCCCCCTGAAAATCGAGAAATGGGACAAGTAATAGCAGAAGTTGGTTTAGCCCCCACTATTCCAGGGGAATTTATTCAACTTTTAGTTGTTCAAAGTAGTAGCGGAATTACATTGATATGAAGGCAATAGGCAATAGGGAATGGGCAATAGTAAAAAAGTGGAAAAAGGAGGTAGATATGTGTTGAGTGTTTCAAAAATTAAATGGCAATTATATAGGACTCATCTTTGATTGCGTGAAAAAACTCCATACAACTCAAAAAGCCTTCTTGCCTATTGCCTATTGCCTTCCTAAACAAGTAATACCAATTTGAAAAAAGAATGCGACAAATAGACCATTTGTAGAGACGCGATTCATCGCGTCTTTACCCAAGGATGTGTTGCAATCATTAATTGAATTGGTATAAGTTCAAAAATCAAAGCAGATTCCTATATAACTGATAATTGTTAGTTCCAATTTATTGCAGGAGGTTCTTTTATGCCCACAATTTCTAATCCCCACGACCCATACAGTGGTTATAATTTCTGGGTGGAATGGGATGGTATTGTCCATGCTGGTTTTCGTGAATGTAGCGGTTTGACAGCAACTCGCAATGCAGGAACTTACCGAGAAGGAACAGATAAAGCATTAAACCAACGTCAAATTCCCGGTCTTAATACTTATGGCAACATTACCCTAAAACGGGGAATTACCGACAATAAAGAACTGTGGGAATGGCACAAAAAATTACAAAATGGTGAAACAGATCGTCGTAATCTTTCCATTATTTTGGCTGATGATAAAGGAGAAGAAAAAATTCGTTGGAATTTAGAAAATAGTTGGCCTACTACTTGGAATGCTCCAGATTTTAATGCTACCTCAGACGAAGTAGCGATAGAAACTCTCGAATTAGTTCATGAAGGTATTACCATTGGTTAATATTTCCCTTCCGCAAAATCATGCAGCAAACTGAATTTCCTTTTATCTTGCCTCAAGGATATCTAGACTCGGAAAGTAACACTCACCGTGAAGGCATAATGCGCCTTTCCACTGCCTATGATGAAATTGCCCCCATCCGAGATCCAAGGGTGCAAAAAAATCCTGGTTATTTGGTGATTATTCTCTTAGCAAGGACGATAGTCCAACTAGGAACATTAGACCAAATTAATACCAAAATAATTGAGGGTTTATTTTCAGGAGATTTAGTCTATTTACAGGATTTTTATCAAAGGATTAACCAAAACGGTCATAGTCGTCTGCGGGTAGCTTGTCCCCACTGTGACGGAGAGTTTGAAGTGGAAACTATTCCCGTGGGGGAGTAGTTTGCTACCCCACAGAACGACTGCTGGAGGAGGTAGCTTACCTCGCCTACCATTTTCATTGGTCTTACGAACAGATTATGACAATGGAACACCGAGAACGTCAGCAGTGGGTGACGCAGGTAGCACAAATTAATCAGCGACTTAGCGATTGAACAGGAAAAAAATGAATCCCAAACTTATCGCACTCAATGCAGCTTTAGCCGCAGGTTCAACAGCCAGTTTACTGGGACACGATCCCTACATGGCTTATAATTTTGCCGTGGAAATTGGAGGAGTTGTTATTGGTGGTTTTAGCGAGGTTAGCGGTTTAAGTAGCGAAATTGAGTTGGAATCTTATCAGGAAGGAGGCTTAAATGATTTTACTCATAAATTCCCCAAACATACTACCTATCCAAATTTGGTTTTGAGTCGAGGATTGGTAAATATTGATTTGTTTTATATTTGGTATAAAGCAACTAGTCAAGGGTGGATTCAGCAGTTGAACGGTACGATTCTCTTACTTAATAGTCAGCAAATCCCGGTGATGTGGTGGACGTTTAAAAAAGCATATCCCGTCAAGTGGGAAGGGCCAAGCTTTAACGCTAGTAGCGATGAAATTGCTGTAGAAAAAATTGAATTGGTGCATCAAGGAATTTCTAAGTTATAGGAATATAGAGGGAATAGGTGATAGGTAAGGAGGTTTTTATAGTTGTATTCAGCTTTGTAAAAATCGCATAGGAGTTTTATGTTGCATCATGGCAAATTTATCTAATTGGCAAGATTCACTTGATGAGGGGTTAGTAAATCGCCTCCATCGTCCCTTGCGTCAACCGGGAATGATGAAAATGGCGATGAGTCAGCGCATTATTAATCGTTGCGATCGCTTTTTAAATCGTTTGCCTCTTTTGAATCAACAAATGCAACGCTGGGGTAATACTAATACCCTATCATCTGAGCCTATGCCGATTGTTTATGCACAGCCTGTTTCATTAGCAAAAGAACAAGAAGTAGAGAATAGGCTACATAATTCTCTGCCAACTGTCTCCCAAGTTGAGCCTTCGCCTAATGTAATTCAAAGAAAAATAGATTCTTCTGAATCTTTACCAATTAGAACAGTTACTAATACTACCCCTGCACAAAATATTACAGATTTATCAAGTTCTAATTTTGCGGATGACACAACCCAATCTTTAACTTTAGAAACGCCAATTAATAAAACCTTTATATCTTCATCTGAAGTTTCAGTAGTTTCGCCACAACCCATTGCTGAACAATTACCAAAAATAGCAGAAATGGCGTTAGTAGATTTGACAAACTCGCAAACATCTTTGCCTAATAGCGCTGAATCAAATCTCAATCACCCATCTCAATTGAATGCAGACACCACTTCTATCTCTTCACCAAAAATCCCCATAGTTTCGCCACAATCCATTGCTGAAAAGTTACCACAAACAGCAGAAATGTTGTCATCACAAGAATTTCCCAGCCTTCCTGATGTGACATTACCTATTATTCAAGCAAAACTCCAGATTGATTCCAGATCACAGCCATCTCTTCCTATTGTTAATGATTTAAATAATTTAGCTGACCAACAAGAAACACAAGCAGATAATTATGGAGACAATATAAGCTCAATCAAGCACGAAAACTTAATATATCAAATCTCCTCAAAACAACTTCCCATTGTCACTGCACAACCTCTAACTCCTCAAGTTAATTTGAATAAGCAAAAAATATCATTTGCTATCAATTCATCAATTTCTCAAAATCAACCTGCAACGACCTTCAACACACAGCCTGTTACTATTTCTACCTCACAAATTAATCAAAGTAATCACAAGCAAAACATATCTCCCCTTCCTGTTGTTTCTGTAACTTCTCCAAGTAACACATCCTTAAAAACTGAATCTTTGCCTTTACCCATAGCTAAAGCTAATCCATCATCAAAGAGTAATAGCCAGCAATCGAACCTATCGAACCGCAATTCAATATCAAATACGGATTCTTCATCAACTCCTAGAAGTTTTGCCAGTCCTGTATCACCAACAGAAACCTCAGTTTCGCCAATAGAAACTCAATCCAATATTGATGTTGATGCTATCGCTAGTCAAGTTGAACGCAAACTAATGCGACGGTTAGTAATTGAAAGTGAACGCAGAGGAAAAAATCGATGGCACTAGAGAAATTAACTATCAAAGCTGAAAAAAATAACCCAGGAGACTTTGCTGATAAATTTAAAGTTCTTTTTAACCCTAATCAAGTGGAAATTGTCAAAACAGGCTGGTCAATGGGAAATTATGGCCCAGTTGCATCTAAAGAATTAACTCAACTTAGTCTTGATTTGTTCTTTGACACCACCCTGATAGGATTTCCCCCAGAAAATGTCCAAAACTATACCCGCAAAATTTTTAGTTTGACTCAGCCTCGCATTGGCAAAAATCCCAAACGTCCCCCTCGTTGTCAACTGATTTGGGGAACTATATCGGGTAAAGATAGCTTGTTATTACCTGATGGTTTTTTAGAAAGTGTTACTAAAAAACTGACTCATTTTCTTGAAGATGGTACGCCTGTCAGAGCCACCTTAACTTGTAAATTTAAAGAATGGAAAGAACCGAAAAAAAAGGCAAAGATTGCTAATCCCATTGATGATCCTGTGAGAATCGTTAAACGAGGAGAAACTTTAAGTAGTATCGCCACTGAAGAATATGGAGATCCCGCTTTATGGCGTGTAATTGCCGCAGAAAATCGCTTAAACAATCCTCGTATCTTAAATCCTGGAACTGTGCTGACAATTCCTCCTTTGCGAATTACTAGCCTGACTCAGAGGAGTTAAATCATGCCAAATGATGCTTCCTTATTAAATCCTAATGTCAAAATTTTGGTTCAAAGCAAACCCTTAGCCGCAGAAATAGAAGCTGATTTGGTATCAGCTTTAGTCTCTGAGGATTTGGAAGCGCCTGGTATGTTCGAGCTGCGATTAGTTACTTGGGACTTATTAAAACAAGAAATGACATGGGTAGATGACAAAGTATTTGATGTTGGTAATGAAGTAGAAATTCAAATGGGATATGAACAAGAACTCAAAACTATCATGGTGGGGGAAATTACGGGATTAGAACCAGAATATACCCAGGATGTAGCACCTGTATTAGTAGTGCGTGGTCATGATTTACGCCATCGTTTGTTGCGAGGAAGTCACACAAAATCCTTCCTCAAAATTAAGGATAGTGAAATTGTCAGTCAAATTGCTAGAACTAGAGGACTTACAGCCAAAGTTACCGATACTAAAGTGAAGTTAGAATATATTTTGCAGCATAATCAAACAGATTGGGATTTTTTAAAAGAGAGAGCTAAACGCATTGGTTATGAAGTTGCAGTAGATCAAAAAACTCTCCATTTTCGCCCCCATGAGAACGCTACAGAGAAAGTTTTGACTTTAACTTATGGAGAAGATTTACAAGAGTTTTTACCACGCTTAAGTACGATGAATCAGGTACAACAGTTAGAGGTCAAAGGTTGGATTGCTAAAGAAAAAGAAGAGGTGTCGGGTAAAGCAACAGTAGGAAAAGAAGGTGGCACAATGGGAGGTTTAACTTCTGGGACAAAAGCAGTCAAAAAAGCCTTTGGTGAATCGAGCTATACGATAGTAAATCAACCTTTATTAAGTAAAGAAGAAGCCGATAACATGGCATTAGGGCAGTTTCAGGATATGGCGATCGCCTACATTACTGGTGAAGGGACTTGTCAAGGTAATCCCAATTTACGCGCCGGGAAAGTGATTGAAATTCTTGGACTTGGTAAAAGATTTAACGGGCTTTATTATATTAAAAGCACGGAACATAGTTATTCACAAAATCAAGGTTATAGAACTTCATTTACTGTGGGGAGAAATGCTACATGAATGGACTAGAATTTTTATTATCAAATAACCAAAACAATCATTTTTACGGCGTAACTGTTGGCATAGTTACTAATAACAAAGACCCAGAGAGATTAGGAAGAATTAAAGTGAAATTTCCTTGGCTATCTTCAGAAGAAGAAAGTTACTGGGCTCGAATAGTAACTCTCATGGCAGGAAATGACCGGGGTATTTATTTTTTGCCGGAAGTTGATGATGAAGTTTTGGTTGCTTTTGAACAAGGTGATATGAATTTCCCTTACATTCTTGGTGCTTTGTGGAATGGGAAAGATAAACCACCAATAACAAATGAAGATGGGAAAAATAATCAACGAGTCATTAAATCTCGAAGCGGTCATAAGATTGTTTTAGATGATACTGAGGAGAATGAACAGATTATTATTCAAGATAAGACTGGTAAAAATAAAATTGTGATTAATTCTCAAAAAAATAAGATGAATATTCAAGTTGAAAAAGATTTAACTATTGAAACTAAAGGAAAAATTATCTTAAAGAGTAGTGATGATGATATATCAATTGAATGTAAAAATCTGCAAATAACAACTCAACAAAATTATCAATTAGAAGTAGGTGCAAATTGTACTATTAAAGCCAAAGCTAAATATGATTTGGAAGCACAATCTGGTTTAGGGATTAAATGTGCAAACGGAGTGAAAATAAATGATAGTTCATTAGAGGTGATGTAATGGATATTGATTTCTTAGGTGTGGGATGGACTTTACCAATACAACTTGATGAAAAGGGTCAAATTAAAGTAGCAAGATATGAAGATGTTGTACGTCAATCGATTTGGATGATTCTCAGTACTGCCAAAGGAGAACGGTTAATGCGTCCTGATTTTGGCTGTGACATTCATGAAAAGGTGTTCTCTCCGAATAGTTTAGGAACGGTTGGGCAAATTGTTAGTGATGTGCGCGATGCTTTAATTGAATGGGAACCTCGCATTGATGTTTTAGATGTTGATACAGTTCCCGATTGCAACCAACCAAATGTGATTTTAATTCAGGTAAATTATCAAGTTCGGACAACAAATAATATTTTTAATTTAGTTTATCCTTTTTACTTGCAGTAATTTTTATGGCTTATTTACCGCCCAAAATTGACCAACGCACCTATGAAGAAATTGTTCAGCAAACTGAGAAGTTAGTAGAGCAATATACCGACTGGAAACCTGCACCTGAAGATAAAACAGATGCGGGTAGGGCATTAATTCGCATTTTTGGGCGGATGGTAAAATTAGTCAGCGATCGCCTCAACCAAGTTCCAGAGAAAAATTTTCTGGCTTTCCTTGATTTAATTGGCGGAGAACTCAAACCTCCCCAACCTGCTAAGGTTCCTTTAACCTTTTATTTGGCACAAGGAAGTCCCGGAGATGGGTTAGTTCCTGCTCATACTCAAGTTTCTGCACCACCAGCAGAGGGTGCAGACGAAGAAATCGTGTTTGAAACGGATCGAGAATTAGTTGTCACAACGACGCAATTACAAGCAGTATTTCTGCGCGAACCAAGTCAGGATAAATATAGCGATCTCTCGGAGATCCGCTACGCGGAGCGCACTTTGGAAGCAACAGGAGAAGAGGATGCAGCTTATTTTGCCTTTGCTGGCGATCGCTCTATTCCCCATTCTCTCTATATAACTTGTCCCGAAATTTTTGCTTTATCAGAGTTAAAAGAAATAAAACTAATTATTACTACGGATAGTGCTAGTCAATTCCAAAATTTACCGCTGAATTGGTCTTATTGGGATGGTTTTCAATGGCAAGAAAGTCCAACTCCTAGCCTGAGTCAAAAAAATAATCAGTGTACGATTACTTTTACCAATTTATCTATTCCGACTCCTTCTGAAATTCAGGGAAAAGTAGGGAGATGGTTACAAGCAAAGTTAACTAATATATCTTTAAATTTACCTCAAGTTACTAATATTCAAGGTAGTTTAAATGTTAAACAATCTAGTTTGATTCCTGAAAATTGTTTGTTTAATTCTACTTCTATAGACCTGAGCAAAGATTTTTATCCCTTTGGCGAACAACCAGAAACTAATGATACATTTTATATTGCTTTAAATGATACATTTATTAAACAAAATACAATTATTACTATTGATATACAGTTAAGCTATAAACCTGTAAATATCAATAATTTAAAAATTAACTGGGAAATTGGTAACGGTCAAATATGGCAAGAAATAGCAAATGAAAATAATCAACTAAGATGGATAGAGAATTCCTCAGCTATTCAATTTACTGAACGAAATATTATCCAAGCAAAGTTACAATTTCCCAACGCAGAAAATATCCCTTATCCTAGCACTGTGAATGGCGAAACTCGTTATTGGATTCGCGCTCGAATTACTCAAGGTCATTATGGCAAAGCCGCAGATGAGCGCAAATATCCTATCTATGATGACTTGGCAGTATTGAGAGAGGAAATCAAAAAAGGGACAAGCGAAATTAAAGTTGATAGTCTCGATTTATTCAAGGTTGGGGATACCATTCGTCTTCTTCCCAATACCGGGGGATTTCCAGAAGAAAATCAAATTACCAAAATTACTCAGACAGATAATAAGCTGACGCTAAAAAGCGGAATTTTGAATACAATTTTAGACGTTGGCACTCGGATTATGCGTAAGTTGATTATCACTGAAACGATTCCTCCAACTTACGATCCACCTATAATTAAATCATTAAAATTAACCTACGATTTTACCATTACAGAAAATGCTGTTTATTTTGCTGCTAATGATTTTACTTATTCTCAGCCAACAAACTTTAGCACAAAATTAAAACGCAAGGCTGCTAGTGGAGATAAATTACTATTTTTGGGTGAAGTTAAAGGATTAACTGTTGGTGAGTTTTTAACAATTAATTCTGAAAATTATCAAATAGCAACGATAAACTCCGAAAGTAATCAAGTTATACTCACCTCAATAATTCAGCAGGATGTAGCTAGCAATACTGACGTTAATCGTTATTTTACGCCCTTCACTCCTACCGTTGATAGAGAATCAACTCTTTATCTGGGATTTGATAAATCCTTTGAGAATAAAACGGTTACTCTTTATGCACAAGTTGAGCCGCCATTACCAGATGAATTATCAGCTAATATTACAACAGAAACTTTCATCACAGAAACGGCAAACCCTGGAGATACAACACTAAATCTTGCTGATGTAACTGGCTGGAAAAATGGCGATCGCCTAGAAATTCAAAACCCCCTCAATGCTAAACAATACAATAACTATACGATTAGCGATATTAACAATAATCAAGTCACCATCAATCAATCTCTGCAACAAAGTTATAATACTGGCAACTTAGTTATTCATCCCAAACAACCGGAATTAGTTTGGGAATATTCTAGTGATTTAGGTTGGCAACCATTAGGAGTACACGATGAAACTCAAGCATTTTACCAACGAGGTTTAATTAAATTTATTGCACCAGCAAATTTCAGTAAAAGAGAAACCTTTGGTAAACAACTTTATTGGTTAAGAGTTCGTTGGCAAGGAGGTAATTTTTGGGTTAAACCTCGTCTGCGTCGCTTGTTAACTAATACAATTTGGGCAGTTCAGGCAATTAGTTTACGAGAAGAAATCTTAGGTTCAAGTAACCACGATCCAAATCAAATTTTTGTTGCCAATAACACCCCCATTTTGATGGGACAACAATTAGAAGTCCAAGAAGGAGAAATTCCCGAAGTAGAACCTGATCGCTTCAAAGTAATTCGAGATGATTTAGGAGAAATTGAGTCAGTTTGGGTGCTTTGGCAAGAAGTACCAGATTTTTACGCTTCTAGTGCTAGCGATCGCCATTATATTTTGGATCGACAAACAGGCGAAATTCGCTTTGGCAATGGACAAGCCGGGATGATTCCCCCCAGTGGACGGAATAATATTCGCCTGTCTTTTTATCGGACTGGAGGCGGTAAACAGGGAAACGTCACCTCAAAAACTATCAGCCAACTGAAAACTACTATTCCCTACATCGATCGAGTAATTAACCTCGAAGCAGCCGCAGGTGGGGCGCAACAGGAGACTTTAGATCGTCTGAAAGAACGAGTACCCAAGCAACTACGTCACCGCGATCGCGCTGTCACCTTTGAGGATATTGCAGATTTAGCTTACGAAGCTTCCACGGATGTCGCCAGAGTCAAAGTAGTTCCACCAGATTTGCTGACAGCTAATTTTAGTCCATTGAATCAAAAACTTTGGCTCGATCCTACCAAAGCAGATGTGTCATTTGAAGATAGTCTTAATGAGAAATTGCTGACAATCAACAATGAGAGTGAAAGAACTAGCTTTGCAAACATGATGTGGGAAATCAACCGTCGTGCAGGGCAAGTTAAATTGATTGTTTTGCCCCATAGTAGCGATCGCCAACCAATCCCTAGTTTAGCTTTACTGGAGCGAGTCGAAACCTATATTCGTTCCCGTTGTCAGCCAACAATGGATTTAATAGTTACCGCCCCTAAATGGCAAGAATTCACTGTGAATGCAACTATAACTCCTGTGTTTCTCGAAAATGCAGATATTGTAAGAAACAGTGTTAATCAACGCTTAGAAGCCTTCCTCCATCCCTTAACCGGAGGTAAAGGAGAGGGGTGGCAATTTGGCCGCTATCCCCAAAAATCCGATCTTTACGCCATTATTCAATCCATTTCGGGAGTCGATTATGTGAACTCTTTAGAAGTATTACTTACAACAACAAACTCATCCCTCAGCGCTGATACTTTAATTTATTCTGGTCTTCATAGCATTCAAATTCAAGGCAATAGGCAATAGGCAATAGGCAAGAGGCAATAGGCAATAGACTGGTGAATATAAGGAATACAATATGTCAGAAATTCGTGATTTTAAAGATTTAATAATTTGGCAAAAAGGCATCGAAATTGCAGAGAAGTGTTATTTATTAACTAAAAATTTTCCTAGAGATGAACTCTTTGGGATGACTCAACAGATAAGAAGATCATCTGCTTCTATTCCAGCCAATATTGCGGAAGGATATGGAAGAAGAACACCTGGTGATTATGGAAGATTTTTAAACATCAGCCAAGGCTCAATTAATGAATTACAAACTCATCTTATCTTATCCTCTAGAGTAGGACTATGCACTGTCAAAGATATAGAATTGATTATTCAGCATCTTCAAGAAGAAACTAAAATGATTATTTCCCTTCTCAAAAAGTTAAATAATTAAAAACTATTGCCTATTGCCTATTGCCTATTCCCCATTCATTCCCCTTATGACTCTACCCTTACCCAATCTCGACGATCGCACCTACGCCAACTTAGTAGAAGAAGCCATTTCTCAGATTCCCGTTGAATATCCCGAATGGACAGATCATAATCCCACAGATACCGGAATTATCTTGATTGAATTGTTGGCATGGTTAACAGAAATGACTCTCTATCGAGTTAATCAAATTCCTGATGATAATTATGCCAGTTTTCTGAGTTTACTTAAAGGAGAACAATGGAATTTGCCAATTAACCTTTCTGCCCAAGAACGGCAAAAAACTTTGCAATCAGAAATTAAAAATACTTTATTAGAATTGCGGAAAACTTATCGGGCGATTACTCCAGATGATTTTGAAAAATTGGTACTTATCGATTGGAATGAATCCCCAGATTCTGCCGACTTAAAAATTGCTAGAGTTAAATGTTTAGCACAACGTAATTTATCTCATTTAGATGCCAATACTGTTACCAAAGGACATATTAGCTTAGTAGTTGTTCCTGAAAATAATCAAGGAGAAAATCAATATAAAAACTTATTTAACTTTCTCGACAACAGGAGACTTTTAACTACTCGCCTACATATTGTAGAACCTGAGTATGTATCTATAGCTGTAGAAGCAGAATTAGTGCTTGAAGATGGCGCACAAGCAGAAGCAGTTAAAAAACAAGCGAAAAAAGAAGTTGAAATGTTTTTTGATCCGCTGCGATCGCAAAAATATTGGCAGGGAAAAGGATGGCCTTTTGGTCGGAGTGTTTATATATCCGAATTATATAAGCTATTAGATGATTTGGAGGGAGTAGATTACGTTGAAAATCTGCAAATTAAAGACAAAAACAATACTTCCAAAACAGAAATTAATTTAGCAGATAATCAGTTAGTTAAACTCAATATCGAAAATACTAAATTTACAATACTAGTAGAAGTTTACAATGAACGCAAAAAACTCTGAATTAATTAGTAGCTATCAACAATATTTACCGACAATTCTCCAGCAAGATGCCTTTCTTGGTCAATTGCTGCTAGCATTTGAAACAATTCTCAGCGGAATAAATGAAACTTCTAATCAAGAGAAAATTCTTACTCCACCAGCATTAGAAGAAATTATAGATAATATTCATATTTATTTCAATCCTCAACAAACTCCAGAGGAATTTTTACCTTGGTTAGCGGGATGGGTAGCCTTGAGTTTACGGAATGATTGGCAGGTAGAAGTTAAAAAAGCATTTATTCAGCAAATCGTCCGACTGTATCGTTTGCGAGGAACAAAACAAGGATTAATCGAAATTTTGGGTATTTATTTAAAAAACTCAGGATTTGGTGAAAAGGTTGAAGTCTTCGATGAATTTGATAATTTTCCTAATTATTTTCAAGTTCAATTAACTTTAAAAGACCGCGATCCTGATAAGTATTGGCGACAGGCTAAAATTGCCAAAGCCATTATCGATCGCGAAAAGCCAGCACAGACATTTTATACCCTAAAAATTCTTGTGCCAACGATGCAGCTAACCAAGCGATCGCACGTTGCTTATCCTTTCAAATTATTTGAACCTCTACAAAATCAAAAATTTGCTATAGAAGTCATAATTACTCCCAACGTAAGTAATAGCAGTACTATTAATCAATTGGCTAAACAGTTATTAGTTCAACTCCAAGGTAATTCAAAATTAATTACTCCTGATTCGTCAAAGATAATTATAAACAATCAATATTTTGCTATTCAACAAGATTTAAATTATCAGCATTTCCAAGAAAATTTGACAGGGTTCAATGTCGCCTTGTCAAATCGGACTGATAAAGATTTTGTCGGAAATTTAGCAATCAAACTTTATTTTTATATTAATGGTAAAGAATATAGCAATACACTATTAGAGCAATCTATAAATTTATCGCCTGTCCTTAAAATTTATAATAAAAACAATACAGGAGAAAATATTGAAGGAAATACAATTTTTAAACAAGCTAGTCAACCGCAACAATCAGGAATGAAGATAACAGAATCTATATGGAGTCAACCCTACACTTTTCAGGCATTTGAACCACCCAAAATTCAAGAATTGCAGCCTCAGATAACTGCAATTATTGAAAAACTCGAACTAGAAGCAATTGTAGAAATTACTCAACCTAACACCATCACCTCAGATATACTCAATAAAATTACAGTTGGCCTTCAATATGATGTTTCAGAATTTCATTTATTCACACCAGAAACTATCAGAAAAAATAATAAGATCACAATCAAGCGTAGCCTTTACTACCAACAATTTACCCAAACTATAGATAGATTAGATGTGGCAATCAAAAATCTCAATAATATTGATATTGTTGGTAAAGTCACTGTTCAAGCTTCCTTGAAGATTAATCAGCGTTTATCGACTTATCAATTACTAGAACAAACCTTTAACCTCACAGCCGTTTCTCCTTATAATATTCTAGAAATTTGTCGTAAAAACGAAGAAGGTCAAATTATTTCTGGTAATACAATTCTCGGAACAACTAGTCAATCATTGAACTAAATATCAGGATAAAAATGGCTAAAACTACTGATTTTACTAACTTTGCGAACGAACGTCCTAACTATTTTCCAGGGCAATATTTGCTAGAAGATGATTTTGAACTCGAACATAAATATCTTAGCGATCGCCAACGCTATTATAATCAGAGTCTTCATATTTCCGGAATTATTGAAGGACTGGAAGTTGAAGTTATTCAAGATAAAAAAGCTGTCTTAATTAAATCTGGCTCGGCTATAAATAGCAACGGAGAACTAATTGTTTTAAAACAAGACATTACATTTTCCGATTTCAAAACTGTTACTAACGGTGAACTCTACATCCAATATTCTCAAAAACAACAAGTTAAACAGCAAGAAGACGTAACTGATAGCTACACTCGTTGGATTGAAAATCCTATTTTGGGATTTACAGCTACAACTCCTGAAAATAGCGTTAAGCTAGCAAAACTGACAATTTCTCAAGATACTATTACTTTTGATGCTAACGTTCGAGAATATTCAGGTTTATCGTTACCAAACTCTAATAGTAAAGCTTTGACTCTTCGTTCTGGGGGAAATGCAAATTCAAACTTAGCCGTTTTGACAGGTAGTTTAAAGATTGATGGCAATTTAGAGGTTAACAACAATATTTTAGTCAAAGGTGCAACTTCTAGTTTGTTAGGGATTGGGGATGAATTTTCGGAAGGAAATACTGGTGGTAATCGTGAATGGATGAAACGAGGAGTGAGGATTTTTTGGAATTCAGATAATCTGTTTATTGGCTTAAAAGACGAAGGTAGTAATCGTAAAGATGCTGTAGTTGCTTGGGGAGACGATCCACAAGAGGACTTACGATTTATTAATATCCAATCTGGAGGAGCCATTGAGGGAAATGAAGTTATTAGAGTCAAAGCAAATGGCAATGTTGGTATTGGTACAAATAATCCAGGCAACTACAAATTAAATGTACAAGGTAATCAATTACTTAACGGTAGTCTAAATATTGCTGAGACATCATCACCATTAAATCCAGTTGCTAAGTTAGATATATCAACTGCTCCTCGCACAGGTAATCATCCGAATGCTGTTAAAGGTTTATATGTGACAGGCGATTTTAATGCTGATAGTGATGGGATAGAGTTTCGGCATACTAACGGAACTCAAGGAATAGGCTTTGGTTTCAACACAATTTATGCAGCAGGAAGCAATAACGATCAAGACTTGAACTTAAAGCCAAAAGGGACAGGAAAAGTTATTACCAAAGGTAGTTTAACCATTCAGGAAGGTAAAATTAATCTCAATGGCAATCAACAAATTGTTTTTACAGATATAGATGCAACAAACAATCTAAAAATACAACTTTGGACAGGATATGGACTCGGTATTAATGGTTCTACTTTATTCTATACAGCTAACGGCAATCATTCTTGGCGAGATCATCAAAATAACGAAAGAATGTTATTAGCCACAGGTGCAAATGCTGGGTTAACTGTAAAAGGAACAGGAACTTCTTCTTTTGCTGGTAATTTAACTGTAACTGGCTCTTTATCAGTGGGTGTATCTGTTGGCAGTACGACAAATATCGACCTATCAGGTCATGTCCAACTCAAAGAATATGGACAACAAAAAATAGCTTTTCTTCAAGCAAGAGACGACTCATCAAATCGAGATATTGGCTTGAGAATTAGAACCCAAACGCAAGGTAGTACACAAAGAACTCTTGTAGACGCATTAACCATTACTCCTAGTGGAGAAATACAGGGAAAGATATGGTATTCTAACGAATACGTATGGAGCAACGGTCAACCGGAAGTCAAGATGGGACATAGTAGTAAATGCGTAGCATTTATCACATACGTGCAAGGAAAATTTGCTGGTGGCGGCGAACAAGTTTTTACTTATATAAAAAGTGACGGATATTGGTATCTTGGAGGAAAGCAGGGAGGTGCCGGTGACGGTATAGTTGCCAAAGCAAGATGTATAGGTTCTCCTGATTAGTGCGATCGCCAAACTGATCAAAATAAATTTTAAACTCGATGTGACTCTATGGCTGACTTCATTCTCATCACTGGCGATAAAGCCATGTTTAACCCCACTTTTGGACAAGCCATTGTCACCGTGCGTCCAGGAGATTTAATTGGCACAGGCAAGGATAAAATTAACCAGAAAGTAGTCTGTGTAGATGGCGACGAGAAAAAAATCATCGTCCCTGGTTGTAGTTATATAACCCCCCAATATACTATTCCTGGAGTGGGGATACTTTCGATTGAATCTCTTGCTGGTAATCAAAAAGCTAAAAAGACCAAATCTGCTGGTAAACCTGTATTGCTCAAAGGCGGATCATTTAAAGCCAAGTTTCAAGTAATGGTTCCCGCACAACAACCCTCTGTACCCAGTCCTATACCCGATGCTACCCCCCAATATTCCGGTAGTGGTACATTTATTTCTCTGAATCTAAAAGTTAAAGGAACATAACCCTTATCAAGCTAAGTTTTTAGGATTTGTGTGTACACCGTAGCTTGAAAAGGGGGGGAACCGGAATCAAAGTCTCTCAATTTATCGGGGACATTTAGGAGGATCTAAAATTTTTGATTCTGACAATAGGACTTTTTAAACATCTTCTAAATAGTTTTTACTCGTGTTTCTTCAATGTGTTCCGAGAGTGAGAAAAAAGGGATAATTAAATGATGAAAGAACAACTGGAAAAACGCCTTGCTGAACTCAAAGCAGAATTGGTATCAGGACAAAAAGTCATGGCAGACTTAGAGGCGAAACAAGCAAATCTGCGCGATACCTTACTACGGATTAGTGGAGCAATTCAAATTTTGGAAGAAATCACATCTTCCACTGAACAGAATGGAAATCAAAACAATAAATATGTACAAGAGGAATTAAACGTTCAATAGACAATCTATTGCTCGGTACATAAAGTGTTCAATTGGTCAAGTAAAATATCGCCATCAAAAGGCGGCTTTTCTGGTCGTTCTGCGGAGGAGCGATGGCAGGATTTGCAGATAAAAATCGTGTGTTTAGGCATAGGTTTAAGGTGTATTTACAAGGTATTTGTAGAGGTCATCAATGACTGCATCCGCAGCAATTAAGTTTGATGCAATCCAAGTCCAATCACCTACAAAATATATATGTCCTTGTTGAACAGCTTTAAGTTTTTTCCAAAGGGGCTTTTCTCGCAAAGCCTCGATAGTTTTTTTATCATCACTCAAGATAAATATAACATCACCATCTATATCTTGTAGGTTTTCTTCTGTAACTTGATAACCACCACCAGGAACAACAATATTTTGTGCTTTTGGCCGTTTTAGTCCAATATCCTCAAGAATTGAACCAACAAATGAGTTTTTCGTGTTTACACCAATCATTGGTGAACCTCTCCAAGCATAAATCACAGATACTGTTTTGTTCTCATATTGATTGTTCAAAGCTGTTTTCAATTCACTGATTCGTTGATAGTAGTAATTCCAAGCTTGTTGTTCAGCTTCTTCTTTTCCCAATACTTCAGCCTGAAAATGAAAATATTCTCTCCATGATGATTCACCTTGCCAATTGATTACTACGGTGGGACTAATTTGAGAAGTAATAGAATAAGTTCCTCGCAGTGTTTCTGGTCCTAAAATAAGATCGGGTTTAGCAAGTAATACCCTTTCTAGATTAGGCTGATATTGAAGGCCTAATTGTTTGATACCTGCCATTCTCTGCTTCAGATATGGAGGAATATCTTTTTCCAGTACATCTCCAGAGGTGGCACTACCGACCGGCTTGATACCGAGTAAAAGAGCATTAGCAAGAGTCCAATGATAGATGGTGACAAGACGTTTGGGGTTTTTGGGAATACAAGTTTCTCCCATTACGTGTTTTACTACTCGGCATTCTGACGTTGGCTGTTGCCACCTTGTAGCACTATCATTCAAATTCGGTCTACATCCCGAAATCATTACAAATGTCAAGACTCCCAACAATAGTAGACAGATAAAGCGGCGTAGAAACATTCACAACGGGTAATAAAGGGGAAAGCGTAAATCGAATAATTGCACAGGCTATTTAGCTAATTGCCAACAGGGGAGCTAGTTAAAACTCCCAACTGAGCGAACCAACAACTGTCAAGGGATCGCCAACTTGATTAAACAATCTTCCGAAAGAATAATTTTGATAGGTTATGTCAAACAAATTACGGACATTGATAGCTGCTTTCAGGCGATCTCTACGATAATAAATTGCTGCATCGGTACGCAAGTAGCTTGGCAGTACAAAGGAATTATCCAAATCACCTTGGCGATCGCCAATGTAGAATAGCCCCAAACCAAACCCCAAACCCTGCAAATTACCTTGCTGGATTTCGTAGGTTGTCCAGAGACTGGCTTGATTCTCTGGCACGTTGTTTAATCTATTACCTACTGGGGTAATATTATCCTCAGTGACTTCTGCATTGATATGTGAATAGGAGGCAATCACCTTCCATCCAGGCAAAATCTCACCGACAATATCCAACTCAATTCCTCGACTTTCCTGTTCCCCTACCTGGATAGAGAAATTAGGATTGTTGGGATCAGGGGTTGTTACATTTGATTTCGTGATTTGGTAAGCTGCTAATGTTGTCGAAAGTCTACCTTCTAAAAAGTCAGCTTTAATACCAGCTTCGTACTGTGTTCCTTTGGTTGGTTTGAATGCTCTGCCATCTGGATTTGCTCCAAAGGTAGGAGTGAATGATTGACTGTAGCTGGCATAGAGAGAAATAGTATCACTAGGTTGATAAACCAACCCAATTCTAGGGCTAAAGGCGCTATCACTCTGTTCTTGAGCGGGTTCACCCACAACGTCAAATGTTCTTTCCACCCAATCAAAGCGTCCACCAATCAGGAGTTTTACGTTATCTAGAAGCGTGATTTGATCTTGCAGGTAAAGTCCATAAGATTGAATCGGCTCATAGAAAGCGAAGCGAGAGTCCGGTACAAACTGGTAATTTGAAGTATCGTAATTTGGGTTCAGGATGTCCAAATCACCTGGACCTGCTCCAGATCTGCTTTCAAAGTTTTCAACGTTTCGATTGGCATCAAAACCGATCAAAACCTGGTGTGCAACTGTTCCTGTCTTGAACTTACCCAGCAAGTCGAACTGCCCAAAATAATTGTTGATGTCGTATTCACGTTCAAAGACTCTACTTCCTTCTTGGATGCGATCATCAACTAGGTTTGAGAAAATGCTGAAGGCTTCTCGACTTGAATTAAGGACAACTGAAAGATTATTGCGGATTTGCCAATTTTCATTAAATTGGTGGTTGAGGATGTAACCAAATTTGTTGGTATCTCTAGTATTGAAGTCAATATCAGGATAACCATTATAGAAATTTCGAGGTAGAAAAGTATTGTCACTGAGAATAGGAACGTCTGCCTTGAAAGGTCTCACGTCAGAGCGAATGTACTCATAGTAAAGGTTTAAGTTCGTGCGATCGCCTAATTTCCAAGTGATTGAGGGAGCTATTGTAATCACCTCTGAGTTAGCAAAATCGACAACACTATCCGAAGCCCGGTAGCTACCGATAAAGCGATAAAGTAAGTTTTGATCGGTAGTCAAAGGTCCAGAAAAATCAATGCTGGGTTGATATAGACCATAACTTCCTACGTCTAACCCAAGTTTGTAATAAGGTGTACTTAGGGGTTGTTTAGTAGTAACATTGACAATCCCACCTGGTTCTACAGCTCCAAACAAAACTGAGGCTGGTCCCTTGAGAACTTCCACTTGCTCGACTGTCCCAATTGCTGTGTTGCCGAAAGTATCTGTATCTCTAAATCCATTGCGGAAATTTCCATCGGCGTTGAATCCTCGAATTACTCTATTGACTGAAGCTGGACTAAAATTTTCTTGTCCAGTACTCACACCACTAACGGTTTCCGTTGCTTCAGTTAGATTTGATACCTTGCGATCTTCTAGCACCTGTTGTGGCACAACCTGAATCGACTGAGGAATATCCCGCAATGGGGTATCAGTGCGCGTTGCCGTACTCGCATTTGGCACGCGATACCCATCTTGCTCACCTGTCACGACTAACTCAATTGGCTCATCACTTTGTGTCGATGGTTCCTCTTGCGGTGTCTCACTCGTGGGCTGCTCTGGTTGAGGTTGCAGTGGGGGCTGTATTGCAGTTACAGCAGAAGTTATACCAAAAACCAGACCTGCATTGTCATCAAATAACTCAACAGTTGGTAAAGTTTTCTCACCCACCACCGTGACTCGCACAGTATTAGCATCAACATTCGTAACCGTTATTTCTGTAATTCCCGCAACTGGTTTTTCCGAACGGAATGTAAACGCCTCACCATTGGATAAACGCAATTGAGCATTGGGAATATCTGCAATAAAGTTATTCTCAGCACTGCGATTCGTAATTTGCAGTTGTTCTCCAAGAGTTGTTTGTAAAATCACCTCCACACCTTTCTCTGTGGGATTAGCTTGCACTCCCGTCACCTGTATTACCTCTGAGGAAGCTGGCGACTGTACAAGTAATTCTGCACTCTGGGAAATCTGCTCAATTTCACTGAGTTGAAGAATCTTTCTGTTTGATTTCTCTGACTTTGCATTCCCCAGAGAACTTGCAACTTGAGACGGAAAATGTCGGTGCTTTCTATTACTAGAAGCTAATACTGGAGATTTCCTGTTGACAGACTCCTGAACTCTAACTCCAAGGGTATCCTTGAATGTAGATTTTCTTACTGTCGCAGTAAAAGATTCACCTTGAGTTTCTTCACTTCTAGCAGGAGTGTTAATAAAAACCACAACTGCACCTGTCAGCAACAGACTTTGAAACAATTTATCTAACTTCATTGATTCACCTACACTCCCTCACACCACTTGACAGTATTAAGAAAATTTCCTAACTAAACTGGCAGTTTATGTATCATAGGGGATTCGGATTTTTTATTTGAACGCTAGACGGATTTTTTTATTTGAACGCTAGACGGATTTCTGGCGATGCTGAAAGTATTGATTAGGATTCAATCCGAACTTTTTGCGGAAAGCTAAGGCAAAGTAACTGCGACTATCAAAACCCACCTTAAATGCCACTTCTTCAACGTTCATTTCTCCTAATGCTAAAAGTTGGCTGGCTTTTTCGAGTCGATAGTCGTGCAAATATTTAAACGCAGATGTGCCAAAAACTTGACGAAACCCACGCTTTAATTTGAAGTCATTTAGCCCTACTTGCCGTGCTAACTCCATCAGGCTGGGTGGATTCTCTAGATTACCCAGTAAAATTTCCTCTGCTTGGTAAATTTTATCAATATCGCTCAAATTCTTTGCAGTCAAGCTATGATTATGAATGTCCTGCTTCTGAAATTGCTGGAAATGAAGCGTAATCAATTCCACCGCCTTACTTTCCAGATACATCCGCTTCATCAAGCCTTGATGGGGACACTGTAAAATCTCACGTAACACTCGCCGCATTTGCCGTGTTATTTTTCCTTGGTGGTAGTAGGGCTGTACCTTACCCCCAATTAAGGCTTGACGCAGAAAAATTGGTATCTGTTCTAAATCTTCCTCGCTAAAATTTGAGAAAAATTCCTGTGGTTCAATTTCCAGATAAATTCGTGAATACTTCTCACCAGCTTTCCACCATTCAGTTTCTTTGATATCGCAGTTACATTCTGAATAATATCTGCCTATTGATTCGTCAGCTTCATCTGTTAAACCGTGGCGTTCTATTCTCACTTTTCCTGAAAGAAAAAAACTCAACCCAAATCGATAATCATCGAAACTATCTCTAATCCATACAAGATCATCAATAAACTCTACCTCATTTATCAAAATAGATAATCCACCACGTAACTCTGTCCAACATTGATAGGTATTAAAAACATCGAGAATCTTCACTTGGTGGATAGTTTCAACCCCCTTTGATTGAGTATAAGCTTGACCATTCTGCTCACTTTCTGCCTTTAGTTCTTGCCAGTCTGTATCTGTGAGAATTTTTGTCATGATTTAATGATAATTACTATTATTGCCAAGCTAATATCTGGTTGAAACAAACACACTTTTTCCAGTTCCTCAAAAGGGAATACCTAATAATGGATGCAATTGCGAACTGAAAAAAGCCCTTTGGGCATCTAAGAAACAGCGATCGCTCCAGTAGTCAGTATCTCAGCTTACTATGGCTTTAAATAAGAAGTATTCTCAATTGTTGCATGAAATTTGCTATTAAAAAAGCGACTTATCGCAGTCGCTAGTGGTAGAACTAAGCTAATCAGCATTTAAGTTGCATAATACCAGGGCTGAAGCCCTTACTACAAGCGAATCAGTCTGGAAAAATGAATGACGATTAGCTTAACCCTCTTCCATGACTCTAGGCAGAGTAAAATAAAAGTAAAACGTTCAAAGGAGGGCTGGAGCTATGACACAGCCCAGAATTCCTAATAAGACAGTCACCTTTGTAGATAATTATTGTGCTGCTTACGAAAAACTCTTTCCAGAAGTAAGAAGTTACGAAGCGTTCAAGCGATTGCACTTGGGAATGACAGCAGAAATTAAGAGGAAGACTTTACCAGCAATTGCCAGAGCAGTGGGGTTAAACAATGAGCAATCGTTGCTTCATTTTTTGACAGAATCACCTTGGGAAGTAGAGGAAGTTAGAAAGCAAAGATTAGAAATAATTCTCCAAAAAATAGGAAGGAAAGAAATCATCTTAATCATTGATGAAACAGGAGATAAGAAAAAGGGAAAAACACTATTATTATGTTGAGAGGCAGTATATAGGTAACTTAGGAAAGACAGAGAATGGAATAGTATCTGTAA